>JAKSCN010000059.1 GCA_022360595.1 Chromatiales bacterium | reverse complement strand
GTGTGCGGGCCCAGGAATTGGGGTTTACTGAAGTTTTATTGGCGCCGACGGCTCAGGATCAGGCTATTGTTGCAACCCTTTGCAATTGGCACCAAAACACGTCGTTATAATTGGTATCTGAGCCACATTTGAAGTGCTGGCAAAGTGACTGTTGCATGGTAATAGCCGTGATAAGATAGGCGCACTATTTGCGCCGTGTCGGTCGAGGCCCAGCCTGGCCACAAGGTTGCCCCCCATTGATACTATTCGGATGGTCGGATGAGCGAGAAAACTGAGCAGGATTCGGAACTGGAAAAGATCGAGACGGAGATCGACGGTGAAGTAGTTGATGCCGAGGTGAGTGAGGTGGCCGAAGAGGCCTCTTCTGATCAGGCCAAAGCCCCCAAAGGCGGCAACGCCGGTGCGGTGGCGGCGATCCTGCTCGCGCTGGTGGCGATGGGTGCGACCGGTGGCGGGCTGTGGTATGGCTACCAATACTGGAGCAAGCTTCAGGCCGACCTGCAACAGATGAACAGTGCCATTGCCGCCGCCACTCAACAGCAGTCGGCTTTGCAGCAACAGATCGATACCACCAACCAGCAATTTACCGCCCAAAAAGAGGCCCTGGCCAAACAGGAGCAGGTTCTCAGTAGCCAGGATAAGAAGCTGGCCGCCGAGCGTGAGAAGCTCAAGCAGCAGGGCGCCGAGATGCAGCAGACCCTGGAGTCGGTCTATCAGCGTGTCGGTCGCAACAGCACCGCCTGGATGGCCGCCGAAGCAGAATATCTGCTGCATGTGGCCAACCACCGCCTGCGTCTGGAACGCGACACTATGACCGCTATCAAAGCGCTGGAAGAGGCGGATGCCCGTCTGCGTGACAGTGGTGACCCGGGTTGGATCAAGGTGCGTGAGACTATCGCCTCTGAGATTGCCCGGGTGAAGGCGGTCGGTGTGCTGGATCGTCCGGGTCTTTCGGCCAAACTGATCGGCATGGCCGAGCAGGTGCCCAGCCTGAAAGTGACCGGCACGGAACCGATGCCGCCCCAGAAAGATGAGCAGCCTGTCGCCCAGATGAGCGATGAATCTGAGCGCAATCTGGATACCCTACTGAAGGATACCTGGGAGGGTTTCAAGTCGATCATGGTGATACGTCATCGGGGCAAGCCGGTGACCGCCATGCTGGCCCCGGACCAGCACTTCTTCGTACAACAGAATCTGCGCCTTAAGTTCGAATCGGCGCGAATGGCGATGCTGCGTGGGGATCAAGCTTTGTATGACGCCAGCCTGCAACTGGCCAAACAGTGGCTGAGCGACTTCTTTGAGACCGACAACAGCGCCGCCCAAGCGCTGCTCAAGCAGATCGACGATATTGAGGGCGTGAAGGTCAATCCGACTCTGCCAGATATCTCCGGTTCGATCGTGGAGCTGCGCGAGCGTCTGAAACAGGTTAATAAGGGAGAAGCCGGCTGATGAGAACACTGATTCTTGGGTTGATCATGCTGGCCGTCTCAGTGGTCTTGACCCTGGCGGTTAAGCAGGACAACGGCTATGTCTTGCTCGGCTACGGCAACTGGACGGTTGAGGGCAGTCTGGCTTTTTTTGTTATTGTCAATTTGCTGCTGTTTGCCGTCTTTTACCTGGCCATTCGCTTTGTTTTGCGGCTTTGGGCCGTACCTGGCCGAGTCAGTCATTGGAACCAGCGGCGCGGCACCCGTAAGGCCCAGAAAGCCCTAACCCAGGGGCTGGTGGAGCTTTCCGAGGGCAACTGGAAAGGTGCTGAGAAAGATCTGGTGCGCTTTGCCGGAAAGTCGGAGACCCCGTTGCTCAACTATCTGGCGGCAGCCCGCTCCGCTCAGCAACAGGGCGCAAACGAGCGTCGTGACCACTATCTGCAGTTGGCTCACGAGAGCATGCCCTCGGCCGATGTGGCGGTCAGCCTCACCCAGGCGGAGCTGCAGCTCGCCAATGAGCAGTATGAGCAGGCCCTTGCTACCTTGAAGCATCTGCGCAGTATCGCGCCAAAACACACCCATGTGCTGAAGCTGCTGAAGGAGCTGTATGAGCGCTTGGGAGAGTGGCAGGCCCTCTATGATCTGCTGCCCGAGCTGAAGAAGCGCAAGGTGATCAACGAGACTGAACAGCGTTCGCTGGAGTTGAACATTTTCCGCAGCATGCTGAACCAGGCCGCCCAGGATGAGAATCCTCAGACCCTCGTCACTCGCTGGCGCAATATGCCGGTGCCGGTGCGTAGTAATGAGGCGATGGTCACCGTTTATGCCAATCATCTGCTCAACCGCAAGCAGTATGATCAAGTGGAATCTCTGCTGCGTGACGCCATCACCCGTCAGTGGAGTGATGATCTGGTTGAGCTCTACGGTCGTGTTGCCGCGCAAGATAGCGCCAAGCAGCTTGCCATCGCCGAAGGCTGGTTGAAGGATCATGCCCGCGCTCCAGTGCTGTTGCTGACCCTCGGCCGGTTGTCCATACGCAGTAGGCTGTGGGGTAAGGCGCGCAGTTATCTGGAGGCGAGTATCGGTATTGAGCCGTCGGTGGACGCCTACCGGGAGCTGGGTGCGCTGCTGGAGAGGATGGATGAAGGGCAGAAGGCGCTTGACTGCTTTAAGGAGGGCCTCAATCTGAGCAGTGATGCGCCGCTGACAGAGCTGCCGGCCTCCCTCAGCATAGGCTCACCCAAGTTGGAGGGGCCGGAGGAGAACGTTGAGGCCCCTACCGATATCAATCCACCAAAGCAGGCTAGAGCGACCCAGTGACGGTTGAAGCGGTGCACTAAAAAAGGGGCCGATTGGCCCCTTTTGTATTAGGCCCTAGGGTCTATTTGTTAGGATTATCCTTGGCCCATTCGAATACATCTGAGTACATGTTGTCCTCACTTAGCCCGGCCTCTTTAAAGGCATCTCGGGCAGCGAAGATCATTACCGGCGGCCCGCTCATGTAGAGGTCGAAACCGCTCATGTCGGGGTGATCCGCCAGCACCTGCTCGTGTACCCAGCCGGTTGCACCATCCCACTCGCCGTCCGGTTCGGAGAGAACAGGGGTGAAGGTGATGTTGCTGCTTTCAGTAGCCCACTGTTCAGCCAGTTCCCCCAGATAGAGGTCACGCTTGGCCCGTACGCCCCAATAGAGATGAATCGGACGGTTAATACCGATATGAAGGGCGTGCTCAATGATCCCCTTGAGCGGCGCGAAACCGGTGCCGCCCGCCATGAAAACCAGGGGTCTGTCTGACTCTTCCCGCAGGTAAAAGCCGCCAAGCGGCCCCTGGATGTTGTGAACATCACCGATCTTCATACCGTCGAAAACGTATTCGGTGAATTCACCGCCAGAGACATAGCGGATATGCAGCTCAATGCGCTCATCATCGTGAGAGGCGTTGGCGATGGAGAAGGCGCGGCGTCGGCCATCTTCCATAATGAAATCGATGTATTGACCGGCGAGAAACTGGAGTCGCTGGTCTTCCGGTAGCTTCAGATAGACACGCATCACATCGTGGGCAAGCTGTTCTATTTCGTCGACGCGGCTCAAAACTGAACGGACTTCGACCTCCTCTTCAGTGGTGACTTCATGCACATTTACCACGATGTCGCTGGTGGCGACCGCCTTACAGGTAAGGCAGTAGCCCTGCTCGCGTGAATCGAGTTCTGCGGTGTCGATATCGTCGGGGTAGATGACACTGCCCGAGACTAAGACGCCTGAGCAACTGCCACACATGCCATTTCGGCAGCCGTAGGGTAGTTGAATTCCCTGTCGTTCAGCGGCGTCGAGAATGCTTTCACCCTCTTCGCTGGTAAACTGATGGCCGCTGGGTTTTACTTGTACGGTGAAACTCATGAGATTCCTTGAAACATATTGTTTTTGGCTGACCGGGAAATTCTCTACTATTTTACTGAGAATTAAAACCATATGAAGAACAAGATTATTTTTGGTTGTGGCTATGTAGGACAGCGGGTTGCCGATGAGCTGCAACAGCAGGATGAGGTTGTGATCGGTGTCGTGCGTTCAGCGGCATCGGCAGCGGTGCTTGAGCAAGCCGGCATCAAAGCACTTCAGCTCGATCTGGATCAGCCATTGCCGACCGGCTTTTCTGCTGCGGATCTGCCGCTCCAGGAGGCCGAGCTGTTCTACTTTGCTCCGCCTCCCGGCAAAGGCGTGAGCGATACCCGGGTGCGCAACCTCATTGCTGCATTCGCCCGGCTTGGCGCGCCACGGCGGATTGTCTATCTCAGTACCACTGGCGTCTACGGGGATTGTCAGGGCGCCTGGATCGATGAGAGCCATCCGGTCAATCCGGTAGTCGATCGGGCCAGACGCCGCTGGGATGCAGAGCAGGCTTTTAGGGAGTGGCGGCAACAGAGTGGTGCAGAGCTGGTTACTCTACGGGTAGCGGGCATCTACGGCCCGGGCAAACTGCCGCTGGAGCGATTGGCCAAGGGCTTGCCAATGGTGCGCGAGTCGGAGGCTCCTTATACCAACCGTATCCACAGCGCCGATCTGGTGCAGGTCTGTATTGCCGCCATGCGGCGGGGAGTGGATGGTGAGGTCTACAACGTCAGTGATGGTCAGCCCGGCACCATGACCGACTACTTCAAGCGGGTGGCCGCACGGGCCGAACTGCCTGCACCGGCAGAGATCAGCCTGGCTGAAGGGGCGCAACAGCTCAGTGCCGGGATGATGTCCTATATGCGTGAGTCCCGGCGCCTGCGCAACGATAAAATGCTGCGGGAGCTGGAGATTGAGCTGCTTTATCCAGACCTGGAGAGTGGTTTAGAGGCCAGCTTCGATTAATGCGGCATCGAGATCATCGGTCAATTGGAGCAGTAACTGCTGCAGTTGCTGTACAGCGTGGGGATAGCCATCCTCCTCCAGTAGTAACTGTTTTGAGAACGGGCGATTTACCAAAACTCTCTTCTTGCGGTCGCTAATCCAGAGATGGCCGCTAAGCACCGCCACATTCTGGTAGGTGGGGTAGAACTGGTCGATGCGCAGCTTTATCCGGTAGTCGCTGGTTGGGTTTTGGGCCTCCAGTAGGCTTTCAACCTGGTAGCGCCGGTTACGGCTGGTTAGCTGCAGTGCCAGGAAGCGGCTGATACTCCGGTCCAGGGCATCACCCCACAGGTGTTGCCTGGCGGGGTGGATCATATTCTGCTGCTGCTTAAACAGTAGATTGGGCAGTCGCAGATGATCGGGGAGCAGGAGTGGCTCTAATACAATCCGTTTGCGCGACTTGTTTGAGGTTGCTCCTCTTCCGCTCTTTTCTACACTGGTCTTCACGGCCGGCTGCTCCAGCACGTAGTAGAATTTGCGCACCTCCGTGGTGCCACAGGCGCCGAGTAGCAGGCAGACCAGTGCAATGAGGGGCAGTCTCATTGTTGGCGTCCTTTCGGTTCAGGGTCTTGGGCGCGAGTGTTGCCAAACAACAGGGTGTTGGGCTGCTCTTTCACCTCTCTGGCCAGCGGCTGCAACTCATCCAGGAGCAGCGTCAGCTTGGTTAGAGC
>JAKSCN010000349.1 GCA_022360595.1 Chromatiales bacterium | reverse complement strand
TGGGGCTGATTACCGCCCGCGAACGTGAATTGGCCGATGAGGCTGGGGCAATCGTCGAGAAGCCCTACTTCACCGATCAACCGCGTAGCGAAAAGGTGGTCTCATTTCCAAGCGTTAAGAAAAACAACTCAGACGAGGAGACAGAGTGATCCGGGAAACCGGCTCGCACTCTCTTTGCCGCATCACATTTTCCCTTATCTTCTCATCCGCCATCACTGGGATATTCATCTGCTCTTCTCCAGTAGCAATATGAAAAAACTCTGGGTCGCATCTCCAAAAGTAACCCAGGTCAATGGCTATTGAGTTCCACGGATCAGGTAACCAGTGATCTGGGTGCAATCTGAATTGGACATATCGACCACCACCGACCGGTCACCAGCAGCGATAGTTTCAGCCAGTTCAGGGTAATTCCTCTTCAGTGCCAGCCCCGTCTTCTCCGACAACTCCAATAGCTGCTCTTTATTCAGATAGTTCTGTTCAATGGCGGTTTCACCCATGATACAGAGGGTCGCGACAATATCGCCTTTGCCCAAATATTTACCACCCAGATACATACCGATAACGATACAGATAGCGGCCAGAAATGTTGTGAAAATTGTTGCTTTCATGTGTTAATTCTTCAGTTCCTGTAAAACGCCATCCCAGAAGTCGATGCGTGCATCCACCGCCTGATGGGCGGCTTCAATGGCCTCATCGATTTTAACTTGATCACCGGCACAAAGCTCATTCAACAATTTCAGCGACAGCGGCGCATGAAAATCTTCATCCAAATGAATGTGGCGATTCAGATAGAAATGAAAAACCGGCGCCTGTTGGTTGGAGACACCAAAACTCTTCAGAATGGACCGAAACATACCCGGGATAATATGCTCTCGCCCCAACGCCAGCGCGGCAGCGACACAGTGCGGTTTATTGGACTGAATAAACTGAAAGGTTCTAGCGGTAAAATCACGTGATGCAGCAGGTACATCAGGTAGCGCCAGGGCTCCCTCAACCCCCACTTCCCTCACCTCTTCAACAAAGCGTAACGACGTTCCTGTGCTGGCGCCAATCTCCCGCATGGCGGTATGATAAAGCTCGAAGTGGCTGGAAAACTGCCCTTCCTGGTAGCTCTCATCCGACTCCTCCTCCAACACCAACTCATTGATAAAACGCCGGACACTGCCGTCCCCTAACGGCACCCAGGGATGACTGCTTGGGGCCACCACCTGCTGCAGATATTTGATCAACGACATGAAATCCCAGACCGAGTAGACGTGATGCTCCATAAAGCAACGCAGGTCTTCTATGCTCTGGACCGCCTCATAGACGGGGTGGGTTTCCAATCGGTTTTTAAAAGCGGTGATAATGTCGCTGGTAATCTGGTTAGACATAATTCGATACTGCTCTTGTCCCTAGTGTTAACAAACCCTAAAGAATTATTGAAAAATCTCAACCCACAAGCCTATCCGTAAAGCGAGAAAATACCAAGATAAGTTTTCTGGGGTTTTGAGCCATTTATCCCCTGAAGCTTTTTATCGTGCCGGTGCGCTTTGGGATGGGTGGGTTGAATCTTACCGATAAATCCGCTGCTAGCGGATAGCATCCGCCGTGAGTGACATAAAGTCGCGCCACACCTGATTGGGTTGCCAAGAGTGCAACATAATCCCCTTCGCCTGCTCATCCGACCACCCCTGCATGAGTCGATGGTATTGATAGAGGAATGCTGAGACCCGGTAATTCAGCACACAGTGCACCCACACTTTATGCCTCGACAAACCATCCATTACCCCTATAAAATCCCGAAGATGGCCCGCATTCGGTGCCTCAAATGGAACGGGGATATGGATGTAACGCATCTTACGGGCGGTGACCAGATAACCCTCTTCAGGAATGGCATTGTCAGAGTTTGGCATTGCGAGGTTAATCACTACCTCGTAACCGGCTTCAGCGATGAGTTTGAACTGACCATCTTCAGGCTGGCCGGATGAGGCAAGCCTGTCAGTAACCTGGATAAAATTGAGAATTGATTCAACGCTCACTCATACCTCCTAATACCACAGACCGGATCTTTGTTAGTGTTAATAGGCCCTAGGGTAATGCCGGTGGGTTATCGTTAAATTGCATCAAAAACGCGAGAAGATTGGCCCGAACCTTATCACGACGAATACCACGAAAGTTCATGGAGCGACCCGGCACGGCCGCATCGGTTCTGGTCAAATAGTAGTTCAGCGTAGCAAGGTCCCAGGTATGACCGGAGCTGCGCATGGCATCGGAGTATTCGAAGTCCATAGCAGAACCGGCCTTGCGTCCAAAGAGATTCCAGAGATGGGGGCCCTTGCCATGCCCTCCCTCCTGCTGCTGATCATGACAGGAGGAGCACTTACGCATAAAAGTCATTTCACCTTTAGCGACATCGGCGTTCGCCAGCAACGTTTTAAAAGTATCGCTGAGCACAGGTTTATGCTCGCTTAATGGCTTAATCATCTTCTCACCGAAAGAGGCGAAAGATGCGCTAATCAACAACGCCATCAGTAGTCCAATAACCGTGTTTCTTTTCATTGTTTCACTCACGTTTTTAACACTATCAGCAATCTAACGTACTCAACGCCACCTTGTGGGCCGACTGTGGTGGGCTGCCGAATATGCCGCACGGCCCGCTAGAATCAGATACAGTGCCCCGAGGGTATCCAGATATAGCCAGCCTCCTTATCCCCGAACAGCCTGCCGCGGCGCCCTATGGCATAAAGTCCGGCGATGTAGAGGCAGACTAGCGCATCCAGGGCGTTTTCATTCTGCTTTATCACCTCTCCTCTGAGGCCGGCAATTCGTTCTTGATCAATAATATGCGCCACACTGGTGGTCAATTTCAATGCCAATACCGAACTCTTCGTCAGTTGGCGCAGCAACTCAGCCAATCGCTGCTGCCCCGCACGCTTCTCCGCCACTGATCCTCTCTTATATTTCAAGCGCTGTTCAAGACCAAAAACCTCAATCAGTGCAGGATGCGGATAGCACTCTATTTGCCAGAATTTGCCCTGTAAATGGTCAAAACCGGACTCAACCAACATCCGTGACAGACGCACGCTATCAGCATCAGGATAGAGAGAAAGATTGGTTGGGTGGCAGCCGGCGCCCCGTGAACCATAAACGCTGGCAATTTCCCGTTCACAATTGCGAAAACCACGCTGGTTGGGAATAATCAGCGAGGCATCAATGGCGATACCCACCAGACCTTCGATGGAGGTCAGCGCCTTATGGATAGCCGGCAGTCCGACTATCGATTCGCGCACCTGCTCAACATGCAATTGGCCATCATGCAACACACCCCACGCGAGCGCTGTGGGATTTTTATTGCTCTGCCACGCCAGGTCGACACCCGCTAGAATCATCGCTCACAGCTCCTGGAAAACAGATGGCAGTGTACACTTTTCCCCTGGCAGCCGTTTTACTTCTCTCGACTTCCTGAGAAAATAGCACCCCAAACAGTTTTCAGACAGATACCCCATGCTCCACTATGACATGCCCCTCTATCGCCCACCGAGCGAGGGAAACAACCTGATTATCCAAGCAACCCTAGGTTGCAGCTTCAATCAGTGCTCATTCTGTTCAATGTACAAATCGAAAGCGTATGTTGCCCGCCCGCTGGATCAGGTCTTCAGCGATATCGACCGGGCTGCGGCAAGCTGGCCGGAGGCGCATCGTATCTTTCTGGCCGATGGGGATGCCCTGGCCCTGCCGGCGGACCAACTGCTCAAAATTCTTCAGAAACTCCAACAGACCTTTCCGCGTCTCACCCGCGTCTCTTGCTATGCCACACCCAGCAATATTCTGCGTAAAAGCCCGGAGGAGCTGGCGCTGTTACGAGCGAATCGTCTCACCCTGCTCTACCTTGGCATCGAAACTGGTGATCACGATCTGCTGAAGAAGATCACTAAAGGGGCGACGCAACGCAGTATCAAAGAGGCACTGCACAAAGCCCATGAGTCACAACTAAAGGTCTCCGCTACCGTGATCCTCGGACTGGGGGGAAAACAGTATTGGGAACAACATATCGATGGCACGCTAGAGATCCTTAACAACGCGCCGCTCACCTATCTCTCCACTCTGCAACTGTTTCTCGACCCGGAAGTGGTGCAGGAGTTCGCACAAAAATACCGGGAACCTTTTCAGCCCCAGGAAGATATTGCCATCTTGCATGAACAACAGCGTCTGATTGCAGGTTTCAATCCGCCCCAGCCGGTCATTTTCCGCTCAAACCACGCCTCTAACGCGCTGGCGCTCGCGGGAAATCTCCCCAAAGACCGGGAACGCCTGCTGATGCAGATCGACCGTGTACTTCAAGGCGAGGGGGGTATGCGGCCCTGGCATATGCGTAGACTGTGAGTTCTACTCAAAGAGCGGTTTCATAAAGCTACGCTCATAATTGACAATGCAACGGGTCTGCTCGGCATAAGCGAATGCAGCCTGGCACGCCTCATCCGCCTGCGACTTGATCCGGTACTCTTCATACGCAGCCAGGCTGGGAAAACTGAACAGGGCCACGGCAATATTGCTAGCCCCTTCGTGGGGCAGAAAATAACCGTGGTGGGTGCCTCCGAATTTTTCCACCAGAGGAATCCACAACTTGGCGTAATGCTCGAATTCCGCCAACTTGTATGGGTCTATGTCATAACGGAGATAACAGGTGATCATATTGAATAGGGCTCTATTGGTCTGGTCAATTTAAGAGCCCCTAGATAGCAGTGCAGTTCAGAGCCCCCGAAGGCCACTATATTGTCACAGGTATCTCTTTTCCCAAAGTCGCTCTGCCAATCAACTTCAAAGATTTCTCTTCAGTAAAATCTTTTGGTGTGAACTCATTGGCGGGTAGATCCTTAGAGAGAAGCCCCAGCTCCTGGTAAGCGGCCGCCACCAACTCACTGCAGAAAATACTCGAAAGATCCTCCTCGTTATGCCCCCAAGGGCCATCATAAGCGGCTCGGATCAGCTCCAGTTCACTCTTCTCATAAGGCTTATTTCGCATCTTCTTACGAAACGCCATTAACGCTTTGTATTTCTCATTCGTGATTGAGACGCCTTTAAGGTGCCGTATTGAGGCCTCGCCCCGGTAGGTTCTTAACCGATCACTCAACAACACCAACTGGACACCCTTTTTCTGCCAACCATCAACCGCATCAGCCAGATTGGACAGCGTGGTCGATTCCCAGATAAATACGGTATCAGTATCCGGCAGTTTCAACACCATACCCACATGCGACCATTTGCTCAGGGTAAAAAGTTTAATTCCGTGACTGATCGCCCCCTTCCCTGAGAAGAGTACGATATCCCCAGTTCTTAGAGCTTTACGTATCATTTCATACTTTGTCATCGAATATCTCCTTATAACTCCTTGAACCAGCTTACTGCGGCTGTGTTACTTAGGACCTGTTAACAGGCCCTAATAGCCACCGCACAATATGAAATAAACGGCTCTCCCTCCTTCGCTACAATGTGTGGTTTAGAAAACCCTGCGCTCTCCAACAGACTCACCACCTCCTGCTGTGAGTAACTGCTGAATATTTGATCACTCAAATCGATCAACCGCATCTGTTCATCATCACGAAAACCAATCACTATTTTTCCGCCTGGTTTGAGCACACGACACATCTCGGTCAGATAACGATTGGGCTCTCTCCAAAAATATAGCGTATTTACTGAACAGAGCTTATCGAAATGGTTGTCTTCAAAGGGCAATGCGCTGCACTCTCCCTCATGCAGCCGCACCCTACCCGCTTTTATTGCTGCCTGGTTGACCCTGGCAGCCTGCTGCAGCATTGTCTGAGAGAAATCCACACCCTCAATGATCCCTTGGTCGATGACCTTCGCCATGTGACTGATCAGTCTGCCAGGGCCGAAACCGATCTCAAGCACCCTATCTGTCCCTTCCAAGGCCAGGGTCTCTAAAACAAAGTTATTCAGGTCGGCATTGCCACGATTAAAGAGTGTGGTCATCAGATATCGCCCAATAACGCCCGATGGCCGTCGGGCCTGAAGCGATAGCGTTTTGACAGGAACACACCGTACTATCCATTGAATCAAGGTAATTGAGATTTTTTTAGGCATGATGATAAAGGCCCTTTTTCCTTTCGCCGACGGCTTTTCAGAATAGGCGATAGAGTATAGATATCAACAGCTAAGAACGACAGTTCAAGGTTTCAAAATCCGCAACACTCTGTTTTACCGATGATGGTTTTTCCCTAATTTCAGGTCGATTAAGCTGAATCTTTCTCATATAAACTGGAGGAGAGAGATATGCTTAAACGGCACTTAATAATCACCTTTATATTACTTAGCGTAACGTCCCCCATCGGCTTTACCAGCGAGAAACAGGCGCCAAATAGCGTGCTGCAGGTACTGGATCAGTACTTGGCTGCCTGGAAAACACGCGATCTTACCCAGATTGGAAAACTCTATGCTGATGATGTCTCTGTATTCGACCTACCTTCGGATACATTAATCTCGGGAAAAGAGAATGTACTCAAGTTCGAAGAGGAGGTCTGGCTGGCCAATGCACCCGACATGGTCTGGGTCAGAACCAGCCAACCGTTGGCATCGGGTAATTCAGTTACCTATGAGTGGATCTATGCCGGCACCTACTCCGGTGCTTGGGGGGATATCCAGATAGAGAACAGACCTTTCTCAGTGAAAGGCATCAGTACAACAACTATCAACGATGAAGGAAAAATCATCATGCAACGTGATTTTTACGACCTTAAATCCTTTGAAAGAGAGCTGGGGCTATAATAATGACAGCGACAGTTTTACTCTCAGGAGTAGCGCAACCCGATAAAATCGATGAACTCAAAGCGCTGTTGGAAAGATGTCTCGTGGAAACACGCGCTTATCCGGGGTTTATCAGCATTAACATTTATGAAGATATAGAGAGCCCCGGTAGCTTCGTTTTCTATGAAAAGTGGGAGACGATAAAAGCCTATGAAGCTTATCTGACTTGGCGCACCAGTCAAGGGATTATGGAGAAGATCGGAAACCTGCTGACCTCTCCACCCGACATCAGATACTACAATCTGCTGGATATCTGATCACTTTCTCGAAGCCACTCCTACCGTAGCGCAGGGATCAGGAGTGGCTTCATTATCGTAGCCTGGCATTCACCACCTGCACTGACACACTCCTTAATACTGATCTGCTCCCAGTTATCCGCCGACTTTGCAACTTCATCATGCTATCACCGCTGTCACACTGAAGCGCTGAACCAAATGTAGATCAGCGCCTCTCCTCTATCAAGAAGAGCAGAGTGACTGGCTTAAAAAGTCTATGAAAAGACGTAACTTTTGTGCTGGCGGGCGGTTAAATGGATAAACGGCATGAATATCAATCGAGCTAACATAATCAGGCATAACCTGTTCCAGCTCTTTACTCTCAATATGGCGCTGTAGCAGTAACTCAGGAAACAGCAATATACCTCTCCCCTGCTTTGCCAGTTCAATCAGAAACATTTCACTATTTGAACGTACATCTCCCATCACATGAGAGGCATCACTATCACCTAAAGCCAAAAACCAGCTTGCATGTTGAGGCATACCCGTATAAACCAAGCAGTTATGTTGCAGTAGATCGGCAGGCCTAGCCGGCACACTCTTACCATTAAAGTACTGCTTATTGGCGAACAGGCCGAGTCTGGTTTGGCAAACTCTCTTGGCCCTGAGGCTGGAATCCTCCAACTGTCCTATTCTGATAGCCAGATCAAAGCCGCCCTCCACCAATGACTCATAGTCACTGGATGTCACAATATCAAAACGGACCTTCGGATATTGGTGCAAAAATGTTTGAATAATCGGCGCTAAATAGAGACAGCCAAAGGCTTCAGGCGCTGTAATGCGTATGGGGCCGGAGACACTCTCCTGCAACTGCTCGATAGCCTCTTGGGTTGCTGTCGCATCATCAACAGTAGCCAAGCAGTGTCTGTACACCTGCTCACCCGCATCGGTTAAACTCAGGCTGCGGGTTGAACGAACCAGCAACTCTGCCTTCCACTCCTTCTCCATCTGCGCCAATACACGACTGACCGATGACTTCGACAACCCAAGCGAATCAGCGGCTTTGGTAATGCTTCCTTGTTTAACAACCTCAACTAATACCCGGTGATCTCGGTAATTATTCAACATGCCACTTCCTGAGGAGAGAGTTCCCTATTTAAATCAGCAGCGTAAAACCCCTAAATGGCAACACGCTGTTTTTTATAATATTTGCAGTCGCTAATTTTAGCGCCAGCCTGCTGTTTGGTCGACTTCTTCCGGCTCATAACCACTTCTTCCATTTTTTGGACTATCCTACTGGTTATATGAAATCGGGCTACCTATCGTCACCCAAGGAGCGTCACGATGACACGGCTAACCATTCTGCTATTCACTCTCCTTCTCTCTTCTGTGGGTTATGCTGAACAACAGATTGCCAAGGGTACATGGACAAAAATAGATTATGATGCAGCAGGTACCTGGAGCATCACCAAAGAGGACGGAAAGTTGATTGTCTCTCTCAGTGATGATTTCGAAACCAAAGATGGTCCTGATCTCTTTATACTGTTTTCCACGAAGAAACTTTCGGAAGTAAACAACAGCAACGCCAACCAAAGCTCCATTCAGGTCGGCATGCTTAAAACCAACGATAAATCGCTTTTTTTCAAAAAGATGAAAGGTGCCCAGCGATTTGAACTGCCAGGAGACACAGATCTCTCAAAATACCAGAGCATTCTGATCCACTGCGTTCAGTTTTCTCATCTGTGGGCTGGCGCCGAACTGAATAACTGATTAAGGCAGCGAGTTTA
Organism: Chromatiales bacterium; assembly: GCA_022360595.1. GTDB lineage: Bacteria > Pseudomonadota > Gammaproteobacteria > Chromatiales > Chromatiaceae > BM503. The sequence goes on along the minus strand of JAKSCN010000349.1, from coordinate 4,786 downwards.
AGCCATTTATTCAGGCCTTGGATGGCGAGCGATGCTGATTCTGCGAAAAAGATTGCAGTCGGGTCAGATCATCTGTCCTCTGCTTGATCTCTTTCACCGCTCTCTTATACACACCACGCAGATGACTTTTGAGATGGCCTGTCACCGATGAGTTGGGAATATCTTTCAGAACAGCAAAGATAGCCAGTGCATAAGTGGCCTCCTGTTCCGAAAGATAAGCATCACGAACGGTATTGGGGTTATAACAACTTCCACAACCACCGCGGTGAGTGAAGGCGCTGTTGGCGAACATGAGACCAAAACCGAGATAGATGGCAAGCAGTTCGGTCACATGAGGCCAGTATTCAGTACCACCGGGTGGCGGTGTTTGGGCCATCTGTCCCATGTAGTGGGCCAAGGTATGGGCGTAGGTGGCAATCATCCCTTCAGGGTTGTTAATCTGCTGTGGATTGTACGGAATGATCAGGCGTAACTCTTGTGGAACCGTCTCATCGGGTACACCATTGGGATCGCGCAACGCCCCTTTGATCTCTACCTGAGGTGGTGGAAGCAGTGAACAGCTACTGTGGTCGGCAATACGGGTAGGCCAGTGATTGATACCCGCATAATGCTTGACCCGATCGAAAATCAGGTTGGCCATACCATCGACACTGTTCACTCGCCCCGGAAAAAATTGATTGTTGGGCAGTACCAACACGGTCTCTTTATAGAATAAGTCAGCTTCAAAGTTTTCCAGTGCCCAGGTAAAGGCATCGAAGAGCCATTGAGATAAGTTCTCTTCAAGCAACGGCGCTCTATTCTGAAACAGACCAAACATTGTTCTACTCAATCCACCAAACACACACTATTGGGACAGCAGCTCATTCAATCCCGCTTCGTCAAGCACTTCAACGCCAAGCTTTTCTGCCTTTGTCAGCTTTGATCCTGCATCGGCACCCGCAACCAGAAAATCTGTTTTGCTTGAAACGCTGCCGGCCACTTTGGCGCCCAGTGCCTGAAGCTCCTCTTTGATCTCCTGACGAGAACGGCTCAGTGTGCCGGTGAGTACAACCGTTTTTCCAACCAGCGGCTGTTCACCCTCTGTTTTGGGCTTCGGTGATTCCCACTCAACACCTGCATCGATCAGTTGCCGGATCACCTCCAGATTATGGCCTTGATTGAAGAAGGTGACGATATGCTCCGCCACAATAGGCCCCACATCAGGCACCTCTTGCAGTGACTCTGTATCCGCACTCTCCAGCGTTTGTATGTCGCCGTAATACAGCGCTAACGCTTGGGCTGTCGCCTCTCCCACTTCTCGGATACCGAGCGAAAAGAGAAAACGGCTCAGGGTAGTCTTCTTGCTCTGCTTCAGAGCATCAATCAGGTTCTCGGCCGATTTCTGCCCCATGCGCTCCAGACCTGCAACCGTCTCTACATCCAGCCTAAACAAGTCAGCAGGGGTGCTGATCAACTCACGTTCAACCAATTGATCAACCAGCTTATCGCCCAGTCCTTCGATATCCAGGGCGCGTCGGGCAGCGAAGTGTTTAATCGCCTCTTTACGCTGGGCAGGACAGTAGAGGCCACCGCTACAGCGAATTACCGCTTCATCTTCGTCCCGAATCACATCCGATCCACAGACCGGGCAGGCGGTAGGCATCTCGAACTTTTCAACATCATCACCACGTTTATTAAGCACCACTTGCACTACTTGCGGAATGACGTCCCCCGCCCTGCGGATAATAACGGTATCGCCTATACGGATGTCTTTACGGCGAATTTCATCTTCATTGTGAAGCGTGGCATTGGTGACGGTAACACCCGCCACATTGACCGGTTCCAGTCGCGCCACAGGTGTGAGTGCACCTGTACGCCCCACTTGAACATCGATAGCCAGTAGTTTGGTGATCTCTTCTTGCGCCGGAAACTTCTGAGCAATAGCCCAACGTGGCGCCCGGGAGACAAACCCTAGCTCATTTTGTAGATCAAGGTTATCAACCTTGAACACCACACCATCGATATCGTAGTCGAGACTTTCGCGCCGATCAGCCATTCGGCGATAGTACTCGATACAGCCTTCGGCCCCTTCCACCACTTGCAGTTCCGGTGAGATACGCAACCCCCAGCTGGTCAGTTTATTCATACTGACACTCTGTTTATCACCCAGCGGTCCATTTGAGATCTCGCCAAAACCGTAACAGAACATAGCCAATGGACGTGTCGCGGTGATTTTAGAGTCGAGCTGACGCAGTGAACCCGCTGCTGCATTTCGAGGATTGGCAAATGTCTTCTCACCCGCCTGGCGGGCGCGTTCATTCATCGCTTCAAATCCAGCCCGGGGCATGTAGATTTCGCCACGAACCTCCAGCACATCTGGATAATCATCGCCGAGCAGACGCAACGGCACCGAAGAGATGGTGCGCACATTCTGGGTGACATCTTCACCGGTGGCGCCATCCCCCCGGGTGGCAGCTTGCACCAGCACCCCTTTTTCGTAGCGAATATTGATGGCCAGCCCATCGAGTTTAGGTTCCGCGGTGTACTGGATCGTATCGGTTGTTTTCAGGCGATCACGCACCCGCCGGTCAAACTCCTGCATATCCTCTTCGCTGAAGGCGTTATCCAGCGACAGCATCGGCACCCGGTGAGTCACCTCATCGAACCCGTCCAAAGGTTTTCCACCGACACGTTGGGTGGGCGATTCGGGTGTCACCAGATCAGGGTACTCACGCTCAAACCGCTGCAGTTCGCGCATCAGCTTGTCGTATTCGCTGTCAGGAATTTGCGGATGATCCAGTACGTAATACTGGTAATTGTGATAATCGATCTCTTCACGTAGCTCAGCTACGCGGTCATGCACTTTTTGAGGTATTGTCATCGCTTACTTCTGGCAAGTTGTACCTGCCTACGGTGTTCAAGAATTTGGACGCGGGTATGCTCTACCGACTGCTTACTGAGGGTGCTGTGAGTCTCATCCTGCAGTTCCAGATCCAGTAGTGCAGCCATACGCTCGGCACTGAATAACATATCGGAAAATATCGCCAAGCCATCTTTCGGACCAGGCAGTTGGGCAAACAGCACAACCCCTGGTGTTTCAAATTCATCCAACCCTTTTTTCGGAAAAGTGCCCGGCTCAACCATCGAAGCCATGCTGAAGGCGACATTGTCCCGGCGACCATTGGCTTCAATGTAGTAGTGATAGATATCCATATCGCCATGGCGCAGCTCAAGTTCATCACAGACCTCTTTGAGTTTTGCACCATTGATGGTGTGGTCCGGTTTGGCTGCGAGAATCAGTTGAATGATTTTTACCGGAACATCATCACCGGCGGGGATCGATTCATACGCCTCTTCACCGTCATCGGCTGTAAACGCGAAAGAGGTTTGTTCCAGTTTTGGCTCTTCGAGTAGCTCATCTTGAATCAGTGGATCGGGGAAGAGATCAAGAGAAGGTTCCGCTTTATCGGCAGGTTCATCGTCCACAGCAGAGAAATGGGGTTCCACCCGCTCTTCAGGCATAGGTTGCTCTTCCCATGCATTATCCTGCTGAACGGGCTCTTCAGCGGGAAGCTCCTCGTCCCCATCATCCTCCTCTTCTTTGTTAGATAAGGACTGATCTGTTGCAGGAACCTCATCGACATCATCACGCTTGGTGGCATGAATACGGGCAGTGCCATTGCGCTTTTTGCGCCCGAGAAAATAGATCCCCAGAATCAGCGCCACACCGGTGACAAATAGAATTAAACGAAGCGTATCGGCGTCCATCCAGAATCGGCCTTATTCGGTTACTAAACCTCTCGCAGTGCGCTGAAACACCTGCGCCTGCTCGAATTACATGGCTGCCAGTTGGGCAGCCTCTTCCACATCAACGGAGACCAGACGTGACACACCCGGCTCGTGCATGGTGACCCCGGAGAGCTGGTTGGCGATCTCCATGGTAATCTTGTTATGGGTAATAAAGATAAACTGCACCTGCTCGGACATGGATTTAACCAGCTCACAAAAACGGCCCACATTGGCGTCGTCCAGTGGCGCATCAACCTCGTCCAACATACAGAAAGGCGCCGGGTTGAGCTCAAAAATAGCGAACACCAGCGCCACCGCGGTAAGCGCCTTCTCTCCACCAGACAACAGATGAATACTGGAGTTTCGTTTACCCGGTGGCCGCGCCATCACCGTGACACCGGTATCGAGCAGATCATCACCCGTAAGCTGCAGATAGGCGTGACCGCCCCCAAACAATTTGGGGAACTTCTCCTGCAAACCGGAGTTGACCTTGTCGAAGGTCTCTTTAAAGCGGGTGCGGGTTTCGCGATCGATCTTCTTGATGGCGTTTTCCAGCGTTTCCAGCGATTCTGTGACATCCGCATGCTGCGCATCCAGATACTTCATACGCTCGGACTGCTCCTGGTACTCGTCGATCGCCGCCAGATTGATCGGGCCGAGACGGCGGATACGCATATCCATGCGTTCAACCTCTTCCTGCCACTTATCGACAGTGGCATCCCCCGGCATCTCCATGAAGAGCTGCTCCCGCTGAAAACCGCTCTCACCGAGTTGCTCTTCCATGGTTCTGCGACGAATCATCACTTCCTGATGCTGCATTCGCACTTTATCCAGTGCTGAACGCTGCTCCTGCACACGCTGTTCAGACTGATGACGCTCCTGCTCCAGACCACGCAGACGGGCATCGGTCTCTTCCAGCGCCTTACGGGCGGTGGCCAACTCCCCTTCGACTTCAATACGTTGCTTGAGTTGTGTCTCCAGCTCTTCCGTTTTCTCGATGAGCGGTGTCTGCCCCTCT
>JAKSCN010000273.1 GCA_022360595.1 Chromatiales bacterium | reverse complement strand
TCGACAAGCCCAGTGGTATCTTCTTCACCGCGCGCGCGCATCAGACAGGATTGTGATAATGGCAACCCCGAAACATGTCCTCACGCAGATGATGTCCGACCCACAACCGGCCACCCAGATCCACCTCAACGATCTGGAAAAGCGGCTGCTGAACGAATTTCAGAGAGGGTTACCGCTGACCCCCCGCCCCTTCGCGGCTATCGCCGAGAAGCTGGGCACCCACGAAGCGCTGGTGGTGGAGATCCTCAACCGCCTGCAAGACGCGGGGGTGATCAGCCGCGTCGGCCCGGTGTTCAAGCCAAAGAAAATCGGCACCAGCACCCTGGCTGCGATGGCCATTCCGGAAGAGCGCCTGGAAGAGATCGCTGAGGTGGTGAACGCCTATCCGGAAGTGAACCACAACTACGAGCGCAGTGACCACTTCAACCTCTGGTTCGTCGCCACCGCCAGCACCGAAGAGCAGCTCGACGCGGTTCTGAACTCGATCAGACTAAAGACCGGCTTCGAGGTGCTCAAACTACCCATGGAGAAGCAGTTCCACATCGACCTGGGATTCCCACTATGGTGCTAAACGAGATAGACTGCCGACTGATCGCGGAAATCCAGGGCGGCCTGCCGATCAGCAACCACCCCTACGCCGAAGTGGGTGAGCGCATCGGTCTCTCTGAAGAGGAGGTTATCGAGCGTATCGAACAGATGCAGGAGAGCGGCATCATCAAGCGCATGGGCATTATTGTCCGCCACCACGAATTAGGCTACAACGCCAACGCGATGGTGGTCTGGGATGTGCCCGATGAGCAGATCGATGAGATTGGCGACAAGCTCGGCTCCCAAGACTGCATCACGCTCTGTTACCAACGCCCCAGACGCCTGCCCGACTGGCCCTACAATCTGTTCTGCATGATCCACGGCAAGGAGAAAGAGCGAGTGCTGGAGTACATCGACAATCTGGTAGAACGGCTGGATCTTGGCCATATACCTCACAAGGCGCTGTTCAGCGGGCGTCGCTTTAAACAGCGTGGCGCCAAATACCAATAGCCGACTCTATGGATACTATCGACCGACAAATCATTAATCAGCTTCAGAACGCCTTCCCGATCTGCGACCGTCCCTACCAGGTGATGGCGGAATCCTTCGGGATATCGGAACAGGAGCTGATAGAGCGCATCGAACAGATGTTGGAACAGAAACAGCTCTCCCGCTTTGGCCCCATGTACCACGCCGAACGCATGGGTGGCGGCTTGAGTCTCTGCGCCATGCGCTTGCCTGATGACCAGTTCGACCGGGTGTGCGAACAGGTCAACAGCTTTCCCGAAGTGGCCCACAACTACGCCCGTGACCACAAATTCAACATGTGGTTTGTGCTGGCCACCGAAACGCCCGAGCGAATCGAAGAGGTACTCCAGGAGATAGAGGCAGTTACTGGTTATCCGGTCTATAACATGCCGAAGAAGGAAGAGTTCTTTATCGGCCTCAAATTCGAGTTATAACTGTCCAACTAGAATAGAGGCCGAAGCCTCGGAAAGAATCCGGCAACCCCTTTTAAGAAGCAAGAGCGAATCGATGACTGACTCAGAAGAGAACATTAGCAGACCACCCCGCCGAACCGGACAGAAGATCTCGCTGATTATCGGTTTTATCAGCTACTTCGCCGCCTTCATCACCTTTCTGGCGGCCCTTTACAAAGGTTATACCATCGGTACAGAGAATCCGATCTTCGCCAGTCTCGCCGCCAGCGTGGTGTTCTTTGTCGGCGCGGGCGTGGTGTTGCATGTCATCGGTGCGGTCAGTCTACCCAATCTGAAAATACCCAAGAACGACGAGTAAGCGGTAGCGTACATGGCAGCATCGGCACCCACCAAAATCACAGTCAGCGCCATCGGACGATGGCTGGGCCTGGGCTGGCAACATCAGCGTAAGTCCCTGGGCCTGAGCATGCTCTACGCGCTCCCCTTTGTGCTGATCTGCATCCTGCTGGAGTGGGGCCTGATGTACAATGGCTACGCCCTGATAAGCTATCTGCTGGCCGGCGGCTTCCTACTGCTTCTGCCACCGCTGCTGGTGGTCTACTACCAGATCATTGATCAGCAGAACAACAACCAACCGGTGACGGCAGGCACCCTGTTACAAGCGTTTCGCAACACCCCCTCAACCATCTGGGGGCTATTGGTGATCGCTATTATCCTCTACCTGATCTGGATTACCGACGCACTGATCGTCTACACCGTCTACTTCACGCTCGATCCGCTCGACTTGGACAGCTACGGCACAGATCAGCTGCTAAGAGGTGAAGTGAATGAGTTTCTATTCTACGCCACGCTGATGGGTGCCGTCATCGGTGTCATCGCCTTTGCCATTACCGCCTTCGCGATCCCCAAGGCGTTCTATCAGAAGGCGGGATTTGTCGATGCCGTCGTGTATAGTATCAAGACTATCTTTCGCCACTTTCCGGTCATGGTGCCTTGGGCTCTGCTGGTCGGTAGTTCGCAACTACTGGCACTGACCTTTTTTCCACCGCTGGAGTTACTGTTGCTGCCACTGTTCGCCTTTGCCAACTACTATGCTTACCAAGATTCACTAATCGCAGCCGAAGGGGCCGTTGCAGATGCCGGATAACCACCAAGCACAGCTTGATGAGCTGGACAGAGAGATCATCCTCGCCACCCAATCCGGCTTGCCGCTGACCCCGCAGCCCTACCACACGGTGGCGGAACAGGTCGGTTGCTCCACGGATGAGGTGATGAGCCGCATGCAACGCATGCTCGACGACGGTATCATTCGCCGTATCGGGGCGGTACCCAACCACTATACCCTGGGTTTTCGTGGCAACGGCATGACTGTCTGGGATGTGCCCGACGAAAAGGTACGCGAGTGCGGCCAGAAGATCGGCGCACTCGATTACGTCAGCCACGCTTACCACCGCCCGCGCCATCCACCGGAGTGGAACTACAACCTGTTCGCCATGGTGCACGGCAAAGATCGCGATGAAGTGATGATCAAGGTGGAGAAAATTGCGGAGCTGCTGGGTGCTGACAACCGTGGCCACGAAGTGCTGTTCAGCTCCAAAATTCTAAAAAAGACCGGCCTGCGGCTGGGTGGTGGTCCCAACTGAACAAGTGGTAATTAGAGGGAGCTAGCGAACCAAATCTGACAATCAACCAGCGAAAGAGATTATGTTCCGAATTTCACAATTCATGCGGGAGATCCTCAACCCCACGCCCATTGGTCCCAAGCGCAATCCGCCTGGGCCGGTTGTGATCTGGAATCTGGTGCGCCGCTGCAACCTCACCTGCAAGCACTGCTACTCCATCTCCGCCGATACCGACTTCCCCAACGAGCTGAGCACCGAACAGGTGTTCACGGTGATGGATGATCTGAAACAGTTTCGTGTGCCGGTGCTGATTCTCTCCGGCGGCGAGCCGCTGCTGCGACCCGATATTTTCGATATTGCCCACCGGGCAAAGGATATGGGCTTCTACACCGCCCTCTCCACCAACGGTACACTGATCGACGAGAGCAACATCGACAAAATTGCCGCTGTCGGCTTCGACTATCTCGGCATCAGCATCGACGGCATCGCCGATACCCACGACAAGTTCCGCCGCAAAGAGGGCTCCTTCGACGCCTCCATGCACGGCCTGGGCCTCTGCCGCGATCGCGATATTAAAGTCGGGCTGCGCTTCACCATGACCCAGGATAACGCCGAAGAGCTGCCACAGTTGATCGATCTGATGGAGCGCGAGCGTATCGACAAATTCTACTTCTCGCACCTCAACTACGCGGGGCGCGGCAACAAAAACCGCAAAGACGATGTCTTTCTCAACACCACCCGCTGGGCCATGGATCTGCTGTTCGATCGGGCAATGAACGACGTCAAGGCGGATAAATCGACCGAGTTTGTCACCGGTAATAACGATGCGGACGGGGTCTACCTGCTGCACTGGGTGGAACGCTATTTTCCCGAGCAGGCCGAGCACATTCGGCAGAAGCTCTCCCAGTGGGGCGGCAACAGTTCCGGGGTGAACATCTCCAACATCGACAACCAGGGTAATGTCCACCCCGACACCATGTGGTGGCACTACAACCTGGGCAATGTCAAAGAGCGCCCCTTCTCGGAGATCTGGCAGGACACCAGCGATCCGATCATGGCCGGCCTCAAAGCCTCTCCACGCAAGGTCGGTGGTCGCTGCGGTACATGCGCCTACTTCGACATCTGCGGCGGCAATACCCGGGTTCGCGCCTTACAACTCACCAACGATCCCTGGGCGGAAGACCCGGCCTGCTATCTCACCGACGCGGAAATCGGTTTGGGCGGACAGGCAGTAGAGGCACCCACACAAGCATCCATACAGATAGCCTCCGCAGAGTAGTTATGAAACGACTGACGCAGTTAACCTTGCTCCCCCTTCTGGGTGCGCTGGCACTCAGTTACTCAGCCACATCTTTGGCAGACGAGGAGACAGAAAAGCTCTATCAACAGCACTGCGCCGAGTGCCACGGTAAAGATCGTCTCGGCCTGATGGGACCTGCCCTGCTACCGGAGAATCTGAAGCGGCTACGTAAAAAGGCCGCCTTCGAGGTGATCAAAAACGGCCGCCCGGCCACTCAGATGCTCGCTTTCAAAGATAAGTTGAACGATGACCAGATTCAGGCCCTGGCCGATTACGCCTATATACCTCTGAAAGAGATCCCCAAGTGGGGCATGGAGGAGATCCGCAACAGCCAGATCGTCTACCACAAGCCGGGGGAGCTACCGGACAAGCCTCTGTATAACGCCGATATCTGGAACCTGTTCATGGTGGTAGAGCTGGGCGATCACCACGCCACCCTGCTGAACGGCGACACCTTTGAACCCATTCATCGCCTCCCCACCCGCTTTGCCCTACACGGCGGTCCAAAGTGGGCTGAAGAGGGCCGCTACATCTACTTCGCCTCACGGGACGGATGGATCAGCAAGTTCGACGCCTTCAACCTGAAATATGTGGCTGAGATCCGCGCAGGTATCAACACCCGTAATCTGGCGGTCTCCCACGATGGCCGCTATGTGATTGTCGCCAACTACCTGCCCCACACGTTAACAGTACTGGATGCCCGCGACCTGACACCGCTCAAAGTGATCGAAGCAAAGGGTGAAGATGGCACCAGCTCACGGGTCAGTGCGGTCTATACCGCCGATCCTCGCCAGACCTTTATTGCCGCCCTGAAAGATGTCAAAGAGGTGTGGGAGATCAGCTATGAAGAGGAGCCCCCGGCCGGCTTCTCAGGCTGGGTTCACGACTACAACGAAGAGTCCGGCGATGCCCACAAAGAGGAGCAGTTTGCCGTCAAGCGTATTCAAACCCAGGACTATCTCGACGACTTCTTCCTGACCCAGAGCTACGAGCAGATCATCGGCACCACCCGCGGCGGGTTAAGCCAGGTGGTCGATCTCGATCTGAAGCGTGCCGTCGCCGATGTCGAGCTGCCCGGCATGCCCCATCTCAGCTCCGGCATCACCTGGAAATACAAGGACACCACCGTACTGGCCACCCCCAACATCAAAGAGGGGGAAGTGACCATTATCGATACCCGCGACTGGAAGATCATCAAGCGGATCAAGACCAACGGCCCCGGCTTCTTCATGCGCAGCCACGAACAGAGCCCCTACGCCTGGGTGGATGTCTTCTTCGGCCCCAATCGGGACCAGATGCATGTGATCGACAAAGAGAAGCTGGAGATTGTCAAAACTTTGAAACCGGCTCCCGGCAAAACATCGGCCCATGTAGAGTTCACCAAAGATGGGCAATACGCGCTGGTCAGCATCTGGGATAAAGAGGGTGCGCTGGTGATCTACGACGCTAAAACCCTTAAGGAGATCAAACGCCTGCCGATGAAGAAACCCTCAGGCAAATACAACGTGCACAACAAACTGACCCGCTCCGCCGGAACCAGTCACTAGGGCCATTTGATTGTCACTGTTGAGCCTGAAAAAGCACCAATCAAGGCACGAGGAGTGCAGTTTGGTTGTTCCAAATAAGCGACGAGTAACGCTGAGTGGTGCTTTTTCAGGCTCAACCCGGCGGGCCAGGGCCATTTTTTGCCCCGCGGCGTTATCAGTCGCTTATGTAGGTTCACTACACGGCGCTCCTTCTGCCTTGCTGGACAAAAAATGGCCTTGGCAGTGATAATCAAATTAGTGTCAACAGGCCCTAAGGGGGTGAGCAATGAAACAAGAGGTTAGCTGTCTCTACTGCGGCAAAAAAATCCCCAACGACACGGCCAACTGTCCCCACTGCGGCGCCGTCTCCCACTTTCAGGAGCGCGGCTATCGCTCAGGCGCCATCAAGCGCTTCATTATACTTTTTCTGATAGTGGCGATTTCCAGCCTCTTCTTTGCCCTCTATCTGCCGCGCTGATAGCTTAAAGAAACCATGATCAACAAAATCCTTATCCTAAGTCTACTGCTGGCATTGCCGCTCACACTCCAGGCCGAAACCGCGAGCTATCCATTGGTCGATATTATCGATGGCGACACCCTGTTGGTCTCCATCGACGGCAAGCAGCACAAGATACAACTGCTGGGTATCGATGCACCGGAAGATGTCGACAATGCCAAGCTGAAACACGACATAGGGCGCACCGGCCTGAGCGCCGAGCAGTTGCTCCCCCTGGGTAAACTGGCGACCGACTTTCTGAAACAGCAACTGTCGCCCAACGCAAGCGTCACGCTGGAAGGTAAGCTGGCGGCCCGCGACAGATACAGCCGTATTCCCGCCGTGGTGATGGACAGTGAAGGACAAAATATCAATGCATTGATGGTGGCTGAAGGCTATGCTGTGGTTTTAGGTCGCTATCCACTTGCGCAACCTTTAAAGCAGACGCTGCAGACGCAGGAACAGAGCGCCATGCAGGAGCAACAGGGATTATGGGGCAGCCATCGGCAGTTAATGCGGCAGTGGAGCGGTAAAGGCGATCAATAGTCGTATCCCCACGTCTGCGGAGTAGCCATGCAGTACCTCGCCCGATTTCTCTTCCTGCTATTGATACCAGCCTCGGCGCTGGCCGAGCCCTCACTGCAACTGTTTATCGATTTCACCCGATCCGGCGGCACCCTGCGCCCGCCACCCGGCACCTACTCCGGCCCCATCACCATCAAAAAACCGATCATCCTCGATGGAATGAATCAGGTCACTATTGACGGAAGAGGAGCAGGCACGGTGGTTCATATCCAGGCCGATAACGTCACCTTCAAGAATTTCCACATCACCAACTCGGGCAACTCCCATGACCAGGTAGATGCCGGTATTCTGATTACCAGTGATAATGCTACCGTAGAAGACAACACCATCGACAAGGTACTGTTCGGCATTCATCTGCAACAAGCCAACAGCAACACTGTTCAGCGCAACACGATCTCCTCTCGGAGATTGGATGAACCCTCGCTCCGTGGCGAGAGCATTCGGCTCTGGTACAGCAATCAAAATTTGATCAAGGATAATCAAATCACCAGCGCCCGTGATCTGCTGCTCACCAACTCAGCCGACAACATCATCACCGGCAATACCATCGAGAAGAGCCGTATCGCCATGGAGCTGATTCATTCATCCGGCAATACACTCAGTAAAAACATTATTAGCGACAGCGACACCGGCGTGGTGCTTATCTACTCCGATGACAACAACATTGTTGAGAACGAGATCAAACACCTGCGCAATATTGGCAGCTCAGCCCTGGCGGTAAAAGGCAGCTCACAGGTCACGATTGAGGGTAATACGGTTCTGCACTGCCGCACGGGGTTGATCGCCAACACCCCCACCCATGCAGAAAACATTCTCAACATCGAGGGCAATAAGTTTCTCTATAACGATGTCGCCATGTATTTCTATGGCGATAAAGGCGGCCATATCCTGCACGACAATTTTTTCAAAGAGAACATCACCGAAGTGGCGGTGAGTGCGCCCCTGAGCGCGCGCGGCAACGACTGGCGAGGCAACACCTGGCAGAGCTACCAGGGATTCGATCAAAATAACGACGGGGTAGGCGATACCCCCTACGAAGTCTACCTCTACTCTGATCGTCTCTGGATGGATCGCCCAATGGTCAAATTCTTCCGTAGCTCACCGGTGCTTGAACTGGTTGATCTGGTAGAACGCCTGGCGCCCTTCTCTGATCCTGACCTGATATTGAGCGATAGTGAGCCGCGTTTCGATTAAACCGATTATTTACTCAATAAACTTTTTCAGATCAGTCAGAGTACGGTGCACACTGTGGCAGCGCGCGCAGGAATAGACAGCCAATCCTCCCAGCGAACGGCCTGATTTTTTCAGATCCTGCTGATCCAGCGCCTTGTCCAGGTCACTCAACGCACCCTGGGTAAGCGTACCCAAAAATCGCTCTTTCGGCTCAGACTCTTTGTGACAGTTGCTGCAGGTTTCACCCAGATTATCCAGGCCGACTCTAAGCTGCTGGAGCGAATCTTTTGCGACGTCGTAAAAACCGTCACCCGAAGAGATCTTGATCTGATTCACCAATGCAGTAAGGCGAATCATATTGTCGATATAGCTCTCTTCCCCATCCGGTGATGCGACCATCATGTTATCGAAATCCGGTGCACGGTAGGTAGCCGCGACAATCGCACGATATTCACCATGACAAGAGCGGCAGGTCTGTCCCAGCTTCTTCAGAGTAGGCTTAACCCGGGCATAGCTACGACTCTCGGCAGCGGCAATAAGATAATTGAGCTGATCCAGATCCAGCTCATCACTCCACTCAGGCACCATTTCACCAATGGAGCGGTAGTGCTTGGCAAATTTATCCGTCCACTTCTTCAGAAACTCACTATCCTGCCGTTCGGCATACCAGGCAATCGCTTGCATTTCACGACGCAGATTGAACATGGTATGCAACCACACATGGCGCTTATTGGCCGGTTTATACCACTGAGCCAGCGACGCCGGCGGCAAGGAGATGTACTTCTCCTGAGCCGCAGACTCTTCAGCCATGGCTGGCGCTACAACCGAAGTAAGCGAGATGATCAGTAAAAAGGCAAGCGATCGTTTAAACATAACAACATCCGGTATAACTGGTCTGGCTATAGTACGCCATCGACAAAGTGGCTAAAACCGCTTTTCAGCGGCCGAAAACACCGCCACCAACTGGGCCAGCAGAGCACCCAACAACACGCCCACGCTGTTGGCGGCAAAGTCGAGCCACTCGCCATAGCGATTGACATAGGGTTGCAACAGTTCGATGGCGCCACCCCAGCCGATAAAGAGAGCCCCGATCAACAGCCAGTAGTTTGGTCTGCGCAACGCGGTGGGAAACATCAGCAGCGCATAACTGATCAGATGGTGCGCCTTATCGCTACCGGGAATCGGCGGCAACTGATCCAACGGCCGCAGAGAGACGAAAGTAATCGCAGCCAACACCAAAAGCGTAATGGCAATCCAGTGCTGCCTGATCAATGAGATGAGTTGCATCTGCTCGGTAGTCTCCCTTAGAGGTTGTCAATCAACCTCTATATACCCTTCACTCACCATCACGCTGGACCCGCCTATCCAGATACCAGTGACGGAACCGTTCTCTTTCTCGGTTCTGGCCTCAAGAATACTGGGCCGTCCCATCTCCACCCCCTGGGCGATACGCCAATTGAAACGACCGTTCGCCTCCTCACGGTAGTGGCTCAACATGGCCACCAACGCACAGTTGGCGCTGCCGGTAGCGGGGTCTTCAGGTATACCGTCCAACGGCGCAAACATCCGTGCGCGGATATCGAACTCATCATCTGCACGCACATAGGCATGTATCTCATGATGCATTCCCTCGGCTACCATCGCCTCAAGCTCAGCAACATTAACGGAAATCTTCGCCAAGGCTTCACGGCTGGTCAGCTCAACCATTATGAATGACAAGCCACCAACAGAGGCGTTCTGGGGTTGATGAACCTCCGTAGTGATATCCTCAGGCGTCAGAGAGAGCGCCTTGGCAACCCGCTCTACGGGAACCGTCTCCTCCAGTGACAACGTCCCTGGCACTTTCAGCTCACACCAGACTGGCTTTCCCGGCTTACGGTGAATAGAGACAGGCACAACACCAGCCTGCTCCTCAAAGGTGACCTCGGTAAGATCTGCAAGCTCCCCCAACTCACCTGCATTAGCCAACACAAAAGCGGTACCGACATTGGGGTGACCGGCAAAGGCGATCTCCTTGGTCGGAGTGAAGATACGCACCTTGCGGGTATTGCCCTGCTCCGCTGGAAACACAAAGGTGCTTTCGGAGAAGTTGAACTCCCGGGTGATCTGCTGCATCTGCTCATCGGACAACCCCCGGGCCTCGGGCAGCACAGCCAGCGGATTGCCCCCGAAACGCTGCTCAGTAAAAACATCACAAGTGAAATAGCGATAGCGCATAACCGCCCCTTTTATCGAATATCAGACGATTAAGGCACAATCCGCAGGTTAGATGCAATCAATAGTTTGATGGGATTAGAAGCGTGCCTAAGACAACCCTACTTGGGCTTTTTCGGCGGAAGCGACTCGACAAACGCTATACAGGTATCAACCCACCAGGCCAGATCAGTATCGGACGCTATACCCTCAGGGGCGACATAGACCATCCCTTTCATCGCCTTGCCGGTAAAATCCATCTCACTGGTATACGCTTTTTGCAGACACGCCTCGTAACTGTCCGGCCCGACGCGGGCCATCAGTGTCTCCCCCACAATACCGCAACACATATGCTGTGAGACCATAAAGCAGAGCCCGCCGAACATCTTCTTCTCTTCAACATCATGACGATCCTGGAACTGCTCTCTGAGGCGTTCAGCTAGTCCTTCATCGTAGGCCATAAATGTTCTCGCTCTAAAATTTGATAATCAAAGTATAGAGACTACATATCAGCCGTTGCAGGCTCCTTAGAGCCTGTTAACCCTAAAAAAACAACTCATAAATTCCCGCTAAGACTTTTCCCTTAACAGGCCCTAGCCAAGTAATATTGAAATATGCCGAAAGGCAGAGGGGAGATCAGGAGAAAGATAGCATCCCGCCTTTGATCAATTCCTTGTTGATAGCAAGGGTATCAAATACGCCGCTTAGCTGAAAGGTTACTAACCATTTTAGGACCAGCTAAATAGAACCATTTCCATACTGAGTCTAATTCTTTTTTATGGACTGATTTATGTCATTTTTCAGCGATAAAAAAAGTTTTGTGCACCGCAAAATATTTTACACTTAATCCATTGTTTTATATATATATTTAACACAGGCAGAATACCTAAAAATTCAATTTGACCAAGGTCAATGCTCCTCCCCCTCCCAATGTAATTAAATCCACAGTGCTAATTCGCACGGTAGAGGAGTTACACCAATGGCCCAGGCCTTCACAAAAACCATGGCGCGCAACATCTTTTATGGTGGGACCGCGTTTTTCTTTCTTCTCTTCTTAGCGCTCACGTTTGACTCAATGGGCCAGTTGCCCAGCCGGGATAATCGTGCTGCTCTGGAGGGGGAGATGGGTCCTAAAATTGCCTTGGGGAAGGTAATTTGGGAAGAGAACGACTGCATCGGCTGTCATACCCTACTTGGTGAGGGCGCATACTTTGCACCTGAACTCGGTAATGTCTACACCCGTTTCGGCAACTCCACTGAAGCCATCAAAGGCTTCATCGCGAGTCGTCCAGCCGAAGGCATCCCCGGTCGTCGCAGCATGCCTCAGTTCAACTTCACCGATGAAGAGCTGGAAGCACTGGCTCAGTTCCTGAAGTATGTATCTGAAATCAACACCGCTGGCTGGCCGCCAAATACTCAGGGTTAAGGGGGGAGAAGCTGTTATGTCTTACCAATCGCAATCGGTTGCAAAACTCTACTTTATTGCAGCCATCGCTCTGTTTGCAGCCCAGATCCTGTTCGGTCTGATCATCGGTCTGCAATACGTCGTGGGTGACTTCCTGTTCCCCCACATTCCGTTCAACGTGGCCCGTATGGTGCACACCAACGCCTTGATTGTCTGGCTGTTGATGGCATTCATGGGCGCCGCCTACTATCTGGTGCCTGAAGAATCAGAAACTGAACTGTTCAGCCCGATGCTGGCTAACCTGATGTTCTGGATCTTCCTGGTTGCCGCTGGCCTGACTGTTGCCGGTTACCTGTTGGTGCCCTATTCAACACTGGCCGAAATGACTGGTAACTCACTGCTGCCAACCATGGGTAGGGAGTTCCTGGAACAACCGACCATTGTTAAGTTGGGTATCGTGGTTGTTGCCTTGGCGTTCCTGTTCAACATCGGCATGACCATCCTGAAAGGCCGTAAAACGGTTATCAACCTGGTAATGTTGATTGGTCTGGTCGGTCTGGCTGTGTTCTTCCTGTTCGCTTTCTACAACCCAACCAACGTTGTACTGGACAAGTTCTTCTGGTGGTGGACTGTTCATCTGTGGGTTGAAGGTGTTTGGGAACTGATCCTCGGCTCTATCCTGGCCTTCGTTCTGATTAAAGTAACAGGTGTTGACCGCGAGGTTATCGAGAAGTGGCTCTACATCATCATCGCCATGACGCTGATCACCGGTATCGTTGGTACAGGCCATCACTACTTCTGGATCGGTACGCCTGAGTACTGGCAGTGGTGGGGTTCCATCTTCTCCGCTATGGAGCCAATCCCCTTCTTCATGATGACTGTGGTTGCCTTCAACATGGTTAACAAGCGTCGTCGTGAGCCCCCCCACAAGGCTGCTACCTTGTGGGCGCTGGGTACTGCTGTTATGGCCTTCCTGGGCGCTGGTGTCTGGGGCTTCCTGCACACTCTGTCTCCAGTCAACTACTACACTCACGGCACACAGATCACCGCAGCGCATGGTCACATGGCGTTCTACGGTGCTTACGTGATGATCAGCCTGACCATCATCTCTTACGCAATGCCTCTGTTGCGTGGTCGCAATGCTGCGAACTCCAACAAGTCACAAGTTTGGGAAATGTGGTCTTTCTGGCTGATGACAATTGCAATTGTCTTCATCACTCTGTTCCTGACTGGCGCAGGTATCCTGCAGTCTTACCTGCAGCGTGTTGCCGAGAATCCACAGCCATTCATGGTTGTTCAGGATCAGATCGCACTGTTCTACTGGCTGCGTGAAATCGCAGGTGTCATGTTCTTGATCGGCTTGATTGTTTACATCGCAAGCTTCTTCGTAGGACAAGACGAACCGGAAGCCACGATAGCAACAGCGAACGACTAAGCTACTAAGTCCGAAGGCTATTAACCTTCGATTCAGGCCGGCATCCACTGCCGGCCTTTTTTTTGTGCCTGAAAAAAGTGGGCGCCCTCGACTATTTTTCCTGAAGCCGCGCCTACGATTGGATTTATCTATTGTATTTATCCAGAGCACTCCAGATAGAGTGTTACTCTTTTTTCACCAAGTAAAACACCGGAATAACCCTACGAAAATTAATTTTTGTGACTTAACATTTGTCAACGATTGGACACTCAATTGCTGGTAATTTTCATTATCAGACAACTCTTTTTTTCATTAACAAACATATGGTTATCACATGCAGGATCAAGTGATTAACAATGACGCGATAGCAATCAACCGCCACCCGCCGGGGGATTTGGCGATCTGGATTTTTATCCTGGCTGAGCTCTCGGTATTTGCCGTGTTTTTTGCCGCCTACGCCTTTACCCGGATGAACAATGTGGAGCTGTTCAATGAGTATCAGCTCACACTGGATCGCAAGGCGGCGCTGCTCAACACACTGGCGCTGATCACCAGTTCATATTTTGTGGTGCGCGCTGTCGCGGCGATTAAATTAAACGACACCCGGGGCTGTGCACGCTGGATCTGGGCCGCTATTGGTATGGGCTTTCTGTTCGTCCTGGTCAAGGGTGCGGAGTACGCCCACCACTTTGGCGAAGGCATCAACCTGAGCACCAACACCTTTTACATGTTCTACCTGTCGCTCACCTTCTTCCATTTCATGCACGTGATTATGGGCATGGTGATTCTGGCCGCCGTCGCACTGAAAGCGCGTCGCGGCGGTTACAGCGACCAGGAACATACCGGGGTGGAGACCGGCGCATCATACTGGCACATGGTCGACCTGGTCTGGTTGATTCTCTTCCCGCTCGTCTATGTGATGAGGTAAATCGATGAGTAACAAAATCATGGGCATGCGCCCCTGCACACTGGTCTACCTGGCGCTGATCATCTTCACCTTCATCACCTTTTATGTGGGTGAACAGCACCTGAGCGGCCTGAGTATTTCACTGATTGTGCTTTTGCTGGCGCTGATCAAGGGACAACTGGTAGGCAGTTACTTTATGGGGCTGGGACGCCTGCAGGGGCTGTGGCGCTGGCCTGTATTTATCTGGCTGTTCATCCCTGGTACCTTAATCAGCATTGCATTCTATCTCTCCGCTTAGGAAGCCCTCATGACTACTGCTTTAGAAACCAATCTGCCTGATCTGCCGTTCTACAAACCGCAAAACGATGAAGTGGCGCTGTTCGAGCACGCCTACAAGCATCAGCTACCAATGCTGATCAAAGGCCCGACCGGTTGTGGTAAAACGCGCTTTATCAACTACATGGCAGCCCGCTTGGGCCGTCCGGTCTACACCGTCTCCTGTCATGACGACCTGACCGCGGCAGACCTGGTAGGCCGCCACCTGATTGGTGAAGAGGGTACTTTCTGGAGCGACGGCCCCCTCACCCGCGCAGTACGGGAAGGGGCTATATGCTATCTGGATGAGGTGGTCGAAGCACGCAAAGACACCACGGTGGTGCTCCATCCGCTCACCGATGACCGCCGCATTCTACCGATCGAGCGTACCGGCGAAATCCTCCAGGCACCGCCTGAGTTCATGCTGGTGGTCTCCTATAACCCCGGCTACCAGAACCTGCTGAAAGGGATGAAGCCCAGCACCCGTCAGCGTTTTGTCGCTGCGCGGTTCGACTTCCCCTCTCCTGAACTGGAACAGGAGATACTGATCGGCGAGACCGGTATCGACGCACCGCTGGCAAAACGGTTGGTCAACCTCGCCAACGCACTGCGCTCACTCAAGGATCACGATCTGGAAGAGGCCGCCTCCACCCGTCTGCTGGTTTATACCGCCATGCTGATCAAAGGCGGCTACGCACCACTGGAAGCGTGCCGCGCGGCGATGGTCGAACCCCTGACCGACGACGACGAGACTACCAAAGCCCTGATGGAAGTGGTCGATGTCACCTTCGGTGTTTAACAACGCTACCTAACCGATATGGCGCGCACCAAACTACAGCTCCAGCGTTTCTGGTTCCAAAGCGGATTTTTTCTGCTCTTTATTCTGGCCCCACCGCTGGATCTGCTGCGCTATGACCTTACCCAAGGCCACTTCTTCTTTCTCGGGATGAACTGGACCCTGGGGATCGATGGCCTGATCAGCGGTGAGATATCGCCGCTAGAGGCTGCGATGAATATTATTTTCATCGGCTTTCTCCCGATAGCACTGACTGCAGCCGGACTGATCTGGATCGCCTGGAAATTTGGCCGGCTCTACTGTGGCTGGCTCTGTCCGCATTTCTCCGTGGTGGAGATGATCAACAAGCTGATGATCCGTGCCAGCGGCAAGCACTCTATCTGGGAGAAAAAACCGATACCCGAGCTGCAGGCAGACGGTTCATACATTAAACCCGACAAGCGTTTTTGGCTTGTCACCGTATTGGCCGCACTATTTTTTGCATTTATCTGGGCCCTGTCGTTTCTCACCTATCTGCTGCCACCCTTTGAGATCTACAGCAATCTGATCAACTGGGAACTGACCGGCAACCAGGCCCGCTTTTTAGGGGTAGGCACCCTGCTGCTGTTCATCGAATTTATGTTTGCCCGGCATCTGTTCTGCCGGTTTGGTTGCGCCGTCGGACTGTTTCAGAGCCTGGCCTGGATGGGCAACAACAGAGCCCTGGTGGTCGGTTTCGATAAACAGCAGGCCAACCTCTGCAGCAGTTGCAACAACGCCTGCGACAACATCTGCCCGATGCGACTCAAACCCCGCACCATTAAACGCAAAATGTTTACCTGTACAGAATGCGCCCAATGCATCTCCGCCTGCGAGCAGGTGCAGGCAGCGCAACCCAGCGCCCCACTGTCGTGGGTAACGGACGCTGACGCCATAGTAGTCGCGACAGATAAACCGGCTAAATCTACTGACCCTAAACAGTCCTGCACGGCCTTAAACGAGCCTTGCTCAGCACAACGGCCCTGCCAGGAGACAGGTGGATAATGGAAGAGAAAGTTGGCGAAATCTGGCATAAGCTCATCACCCGGGCAGCCGATGATCACTACCCCGATGCAGCGGTCAACCTCAATCAGGTAAAGACCACCGTCGGCGTGATGTTTCGCGCCCTGGGCGGTGATGGCGGTCTCGACGTTGAGTCAACCAGCACCACCGAATATAACGCCAGGCGTTCCATTCTGCAGCGTATCGCCGGCAGCAAACAACAGGTCGAGCTGGCCTGGCGGGATGATCAATCCCTGCGGCTACCGGATCAGATCGCCCTGTTCCCCGAAGTAGGTCTGAACCGTGATCTCTACATCTGGCTCGCCGCCCTGGCGGTGGGTGACCATCAGCAGGAGCAGCCCTGGTTCAGCAAGAACCAGCAGCTCACACTGCGCACCTTGGAGAATTACCCGGGCATTCGCAAACGCTATCTGCGTCTGTTTGAAGCCCACATAAAACAGCGTCCAGCTATCGATAAACTGCCTGCTGACGAAGCGGCCCAAGAGCAGGCAATCCAGGAAGCACTGGCCAATCCCGGTAGCGTTGAGGTACTGCCCAGTGCCAGTCGTCCACCCGCATCGGTACCGCTCTGGCTGCACCCTTTCCCTCCCGCATCGCGCTCCAGCATAAAAGCGGGTGACGCCGATGGTGGTCAAAACACTGGAGAGACAAAGCACCTGGAAGATGAACACCGTCACCAAGCGGAGACAGCCGAAAAGCCGAAACATCAGGATAAGGGACTGATCACCATCCGAATGGAAAACATCTTCACTTGGGGAAACTTCCTCAACCTGGATCGCGGTTCGGAAGAGAACGAAGACCTCGACAGCGCTGCCGATGCTCTGCAGGACCAGGAGACCCTGAGCGTCTCACGCGACCGCAAGGCCTCAGCCGGCACCCTGCGCTTCGATCTGGATCTACCTTCTGAAGCGGAAGACGACCTAGTACTAAACGAAGGTATTCTGCTCCCCGAGTGGGACTTCAAAAAGCAACGCATGCAGGAGGACCACTGCCGCCTGGTACCCATGGTGGCTGAAGATGCGTCCCCCTGTGACCTGCCCGTTCATCTGCGTAAAGCGGCAAAGAAACTGCGCGCCCAGTTCCAATATCTGGCCCCTGCACGGATGTGGTACAAAGGCCAGGACGATGGCTGCGAGATCGATATCGACGCCTACCTGCGCTACAAAACCGACCGGGCCATCGGCCGACAGGCTGCCGCCGACGGGCTGTTTAAAGATCTGCGCACCGGCTCCCGGGACCTCGCCTGTCTGATGCTGGCGGACCTCTCGCTCTCCACCGACACCTGGGTCAATGACCAGATGCGGGTGATCGACGTGGTGCGCGACAGCCTGTTTCTGTTTGCCGAGAGCCTCTCGGCCAGTGGCGATCAGTTCGCCATGTACGGTTTTTCATCGCGCAAACGCGATCCGATCCGCTATCACCACCTGAAAACATTTGACGAGCAATACAGTCAGGAGATTCGCGGGCGTATCAACGCCATTAAACCCGGCTACTACACGCGGTTAGGGGCAGCCATTCGCCACAGCGCCGATATACTCAAAGAGCGCCATGCGGAACGGCGACTGTTGTTGATCGTCACCGACGGCAAACCCAACGACCTGGATAAGTACGAAGGGCGTTACGGCATCGAGGATACCCGCCAGGCGGTGCACGAAGCCCGTGCGCTGGGACTACAACCGTTCTGTGTCACCATCGACAACAAGGGCAACGACTACCTGCCCCACCTGTTCGGCACCGGTGGCTATGTGGTGATCCATAAACCGTCCCAGCTACCCAATGAACTGCCGCTGCTCTATTCGCGACTGACAGCACACTAGTCACAGAGCGTGCGCTACAGTTTGATACTTATCAATGATGATAAAGCCAATTCCACACGATAGTAGCCAGACAATACCGACAAGCGATATTGCAGCCAAAG
This sequence comes from Chromatiales bacterium, assembly GCA_022360595.1. Classification (GTDB taxonomy): domain Bacteria; phylum Pseudomonadota; class Gammaproteobacteria; order Chromatiales; family Chromatiaceae; genus BM503. The sequence continues at coordinate 1,894 of JAKSCN010000273.1, read as the reverse complement.
TAGGCCCTAGAGGTAATTGATCTATGTCCCTGTTGAACATGACTGAAAAGCCCGATTTCGACCCCAAGGCGTGGGTACCTTTTGCGTTAGGCTTTCGTCCCTTTTTCATACTCGCCGGTCTCTCTGGCTTTGCACTGCTGTTTCTCTGGCTGATGTTCTGGCACAAGCAGTTCAGCGCCGCCAGTTACTACGGCCTGATCGGCTGGCACAGCCACGAAATGCTGTTCGGCTACACCCTGGCTGTGGTCGCGGGTTTCCTGCTCACGGCGGTACGCAACTGGACCGGCGTCAACACCATCACCAACACACCGCTCGCCCTATTGGCCCTGCTCTGGCTGTTGGGACGCCTGCTGCCCTGGATTCCCGGCCTGCCCGGCTGGTTGATTATGATTGTCGACCTCGCTTTCATTCCGCTGCTGGCAGTCGCGTTGATTTACCCACTCTGGCAAGGGCGTAATAAGATCAACCGAGTATTCGTTCCCATACTGCTCTCCATGTTCATCGCCAATCTCTTAGTACACAGTGAAGCAATGGGCTGGACCAACACCGCAACACTAGGCATTGACCTGGTGCTGCATATCATTCTGCTATTGATCGTCATGGTTGGTGGCCGGGTAATGCCCTTCTTCACCCAGAATGTCATCCCGGGCTTTACCTCAACCAGCCGCAAGTGGGTGGAAGTCTCCTCCTTCGTATCAATTATCCTGGTTGCACTGGCGGCACTATTCATGGATAAGAGCCCCCTGCTCGGCGTGCTCTATATCGCCTTCGCCACCATTCAGGCGATTCGCCTGCAGGGCTGGTATCACAACGACATCTGGGACAAACCGGTACTCTGGGTACTGCACACCGGTTATGCGTGGCTGATTATCGGTGCCCTGCTGATGGGGCTCTCCAACTTCGGGCTGTTCATGGTATCGGCCGCCAAACATGCATTAACTGCCGGTGCTATCGGTGTTATCACCCTCGGTATGATGGCCCGAGTCGCACGCGGACATAGCGGACGCGATATCAATGTCACCAAACCTATCGCCTGGGCCTTTGTGCTGATTAATATCGCTGTCGCCCTGCGTGTCTTTGGCCCCGATCTACTACCGCAACACTACCTGATCTGGATTATGAGTTCAGGCACCTTCTGGCTGATCGCCTTCGGCATCTTCACAGTGGCTTATCTGCCTATCCTGATCCATCCAAGAGTTGATGGGCAGCCGGGTTAGTAACTTTGTATAAGAAGCAGATCAGAGTTTAGCTAGTAAACGACATTCAACAGTAATGTTCCAACTAAGGGCCGTTAACACTAAGCTAATCATCACTGTCAAGCTAACCCCCTCTCCCTCTGGGAGAGGGTTGGGGTGAGGGAATCTCAATCAAAAAAAGCTATCTGCTCCAACACACTGTCAAGCTCGCCCAATATCTCAGGTTCCAAAAGCGCATAACAGTGTATTCCATAGCCTCAAGTTCGACGTTTCGGTAAGCGTCATATACCTTCTGATCTGCATGCTGCCCACCATCGGCTTCAATAACCAGCTTTGCTTCTAATCAACAATATAGTGCTCTATCACCACTTGGCGCCGAGATTTGTGGCCATTCAATCAACATCCTCTGAGCTGCTTCCATCATCCAGATTCCGCTTCGCTGGATTGACGGCGTAGTGTGCGGGCATGTGACAGTAATGTTTTTGATTCCCTCACCCTGTCCCTTTTATACCCGCAGGGTGCTCCCGATAGGAGAGGGAACCCTTCGTTTTAGACTTGTCCATATCAACAACTCCGATAGCTCTAAACAGTCATACAAAAACTTATTCTAAACACAGAACAATTTATATGGCCTTATCAAATTACGGTTAACAAGCCCTAGGTATTCCCCCTATTCACCTTCCCCGCTGTGTTCCTGT
>JAKSCN010000045.1 GCA_022360595.1 Chromatiales bacterium | reverse complement strand
TACCCGGTGAATTGAGCACCCAAGTGGGTAATACCGACCTTGCCACCAATGAGGAGGCATGGATTGAAGTGATCCACAAGATGGATGCGGTCTACGCAGACCTTGTCCGTTATCAGGTGGAGCTGGAAGAGAAGAACTCCGCCCTGGAAGAGGCGCAGAAGCTTATCGATAGTGTGCAGTCATCCATGACAGATGCGCTGATCGTCTGCGATATTCAGGGCAATATTCAACAGGCCAACAAGGCGCTTGAGCAGATCACCGGTAAAACACTCGCAGAATTGATCGATCAACCCCTGGGTTCACTGTTTGAACAGGAGTCGCTCTATCTGATCGACAGCTTCCCCGAGAAGATTCGTTCGGATACGGTTTACGATTGTGAAGTCAGCCTGACCGGGCGGGACGGCCCAGCCCCACTGGCCATGAACTGCACCTCCATGTATGACCACAACGGCCGATTGGTGGGAATGGTGCTGATCGGCCGTCCAGTGGGTGAGTTGCGACGGGCCTATGAAGCGCTGCACGCGACCCATAAAGAGCTGAAACAGGCGCAGCAACAGTTGGTTCACTCGGAAAAGATGGCGTCACTGGGGCGTCTGGTGGCGGGTGTTGCCCATGAGTTGAACAACCCGATCAGCTTTGTGTTCGGCAATATGCACGCGCTGAAACGCTATGGTGATCGCATTACCCGCTATCTCGAAGCGGTGCATGCCGAACAGTCCTCCGAAGCACTGCAAGAGCTGCGTAAAGATCTGAAAATCGATGGGATTCTTCAGGATATCAATTCACTGATAGATGGCACTCTTGAAGGGGCGGAACGGGTGAGTGATATCGTTCAGGACCTGCGCCGTTTCTCCAGTAATAAAAGGGAAGAGATGCAGGTGTTCGAACTCTGCCCGGTGGTAATGACAGCGGTGGATTGGGTGGTCAAGGCTGCACGCCAAAAACCCGAAGTGGTGTTTAACGCCGATAAACGGCTATCGGTGATCGGCAACAAGGGTTCAATTCATCAAATACTGGTTAACCTGATTCAAAATGCCATCGATGTGATGGATGGTGACCCAGCGTCCAAGCTACTGATTCAATGTGTACAGGATGGCGACATGGTTAAAGTTCATGTGCGTGATCAGGGGCCGGGCATACCCCAGAAGCATCTGATGCAGGTGTTCGATCCTTTCTTTACCACTAAAGATGTTGGCAAGGGTACCGGGCTGGGCCTGTATATCAGCTACGGTCTGGCGACTGATCAGGGGGGCGATCTGACTGCCCGCAATCATCCTGACGGTGGTGCCGAGTTCACCTTGGTTCTGAGGGCTGCTTGATGAACGATCTCAATCAACAGAACAGCGGTTTCAATGTGCTCTGGTTGCAGACAGGTGGCTGTGGCGGTTGTAGCTTGTCGCTACTCTGCGCGGAGTCCCCCGATCTCCTCACTACGTTTAAAGGCGCCGGGGTGAACTTACTTTGGCACCCAATGCTGAGTGAAGCCTGTGGCTCTGAGATGTTGGAGTTGCTGGAGCGGGTATTGAATGGTGAAGTACGGCTTGATGCGCTTTGTATCGAAGGCGCTGTGCTGCGCGGGCCCAATGATACCGGGCGCTTTCACATCCTGGCCGGAACCGGAAAGAGCATGCTGGCCTGGGTGCGGGAGCTGGCGGAAAAAGCCCGCTATGTGGTGGGTATAGGCACGGGCGCCTCCTTTGGTGGCATCACCGCGGGCGGCAGCAACCATACCGATGCCTGCGGCCTGCAGTTTGAAGAGACCCAAAAGGGTGGTGTCCTGGGAGCCGATTTTCTGGCTCAATCAGGTATGCCGGTGATCAACGTCGCCGGCTGTCCGACACACCCCAACTGGATTACCGAAACCCTCATGCAGTTGGCGATGGAAGAGCTGGGCGCGGATGATTTGGATGATTGGCAGCGACCACGCAGTTATGCGGACCATCTGGTGCACCACGGCTGTCCGCGCAATGAGTTCTATGAGTTCAAGGCGAGTGCCGATAAACCCTCCGATCAGGGCTGTATGATGGAGCACATGGGCTGTCTCGGCACCCAGGCCCATGCAGACTGTAATACGCGTCTGTGGAACGGTGAAGGCTCCTGTCTGCGTGGTGGCTACTCCTGTATTAACTGTACTGCTCCGGGGTTTCAGGAGCCTGGGCATCCCTTTATGGAGACTCCCAAGATTGCCGGTATTCCTATCGGCCTGCCGACCGATATGCCCAAGGCGTGGTTCGTCGCACTGGCGTCCCTATCAAAAGCGGCGACACCCAAACGGCTGCGTGAAAACGCCTTGGCCGACCACATTGTGGTGCCGCCGCATCAAGGCAAGAGGCATCCCCATGAGTAGGCGTATTGTCGGCCCCTTCAACCGGGTTGAAGGGGACTTGGAAGTACAGTTGGAGATCGAACAGGGGCGGGTTAAAGATGCCTGGGTGGTCTCACCTATGTATCGCGGCTTTGAGCAGATTCTGCACGGGAAAGATCCGCGCGATGCCCTGGTCTATACACCGCGTATCTGTGGCATCTGTTCAGTATCCCAGTCGATGGCTGCCGCTTTCGCACTTGCTGATGCTGTCGGCGTCGATGTGCCGATGAATGGCCGGATCGCTAATGTACTGATCCATGCCTGCGAGAATATCGCCGATCACTTTACTCACTTTAATCTCTTCTTTATGCCCGACTTTGCCCGGGATGTGTATCGTGATGAACCTTGGTTTGATGCGGTTTCCCGTCGCTTTAAAGCAACCCAGGGCACGGCATCCACCGAGGCCGTAAAGGCACGCGCTGAACTAATGCACTTGATGGGTATACTCGCGGGTAAATGGCCCCATACACTGAGTATTCAGCCGGGAGGCAGTAGCCGACCAGTCAGT
>JAKSCN010000029.1 GCA_022360595.1 Chromatiales bacterium | reverse complement strand
GATGCTGATTTCGATGCACAAACGGTCAATCTGGCGTTTAACTCGACGGACAGCTACTTCATGGCGGTATGGCGATCGGACGACAATACTGGTTCACTGGCAGACAATGAGCTTGAAATTTTCGGCCAGCTACTTGAGGCAGCAGACATTGTCGATTACGAAACACGTGGTGCTGAAAATGGCCCCAGCCATAGAATATCAGCTGATCTACAGATAGGAAGTAATGTAGATTCTGATATTGATGGACAGCCTTCACTCGACAGTGATGGCGATGACACGTCAGGCAGCACACCGGATGATGAGGATGGGCTTGCCAGTACCACCGTAACGGCGGCACCCTCCATCGACATAACAGTGACCAATAACAGTGGCAGTGCGGCAACCCTCTATGGTTGGATCGACTACGATGCTGATGGTCTGTTCGAGAACGCCACCGAGCGTGCCTCTGTGGCGGTACCCAGTGGTACGACAAATGGAACAGCCACGCTTAACTTCCCGACCGCATCGGGTGGTTTTAGTGCTGCCACGGTAGCAAGGTTCAGATTGAGCACCGACGCTGCCGCGGCTGATCCGACCGGGCTGGCTGATGATGGGGAGGTGGAAGATTACGCGGTTGATATTGTCAAAGCTTCATCGGTGACAACGATAACCGGTACCAACCCTAGTACCTCTTACATGGGCAGTGACTATACTGTGAGTGTATCGGTATCCAGTGATAACGGTACGCCTACGGGGACGGTCAATGTATCCGATGGTGCGGATAGCTGTGTGGTTACTTTGTCCGGTGGCACGGGGTCGTGTGCGATTACACCGACATCGGTTGGGGGTAAAACACTGACAGCAACTTATGGTGGCGATACTGTGTTCGTCGGTAGTGTCTCTTCCAGTTATGCGCATACTGTGAGTAAAGCGACACCCACAGCAACGATCACAGGCACTACACCCAATCCCTCTTATATGGGTGATGGCTATACCGTGAATGTATCGGTGACTAGTGGCAGTGGTACACCAACGGGTACGGTGAACGTCTCTGATGGGACAGACAGTTGTGTGGTTACACTGTCCGGCGGTACTGGTTCATGTTTGATTACACCAACCTCCAGCGGTAGTAAAACGCTAACTGCAACCTACGGAGGTGATTCGCTGTTTAATGGTCATGTTTCATCCGGCTATTCGCATACTGTTAACAGAATGACCTCGAGTACAACGATAACCGGCACCAATCCGAGCTCCTCTTCTATGGGGGATGCTTATACGGTGAGTGTATCCGTATCCGGGAGTAACGGTACGCCAACAGGCTCCGTCACGGTCTCTGATGGAACAGACAGTTGTGTGGCAACACTATCCAGCGGGAGTGGTTCATGTGCGATAACATCAACCACTAGCGGTAATAAGACACTGACGGCAACCTACGCAGGTGACAGCCTGTTCGACGGTAGCGTCTCTCCAGGTTATTCACATACCGTCAGTGTTCCCGGAAGCTGTCAGGCATCGGCTGTATCAGTAAATGGCCCAGTGACCTACAGTTCAGGCAGCAGCTCTGTTGTGTCAGAAACCGGCATTACTACCTCCGGCAGTGTAACAGTATCGAGCGGCGCCGATGTCGATTACTATGCGCCCACCATCACCTTGAGCGCAGGTTTTAGTGCGGTTGCCGGCAGTAATTTTTCTGCAGTGGCACAGAACATTAACTGCCCTTAAAAAAGAACCGGCGATCATCGTTTTGATGGTCGCCGGCCGCTTTAATATTTAAGCAATTATCGAAGTGAAAATTGGTATTATTGTTAGCTGGTAAATAGATGCTTTAGCTGCTGCCAGACGCTACGATGATTATGGTGTTCGGCTTCGATCTCCATATCCGAGTCAGCCAGACCATAAGGTGCCGGGGCGTTCATCACAATGTCGGTAAAGCGTTGGCGCAGTTGGTTGCTCTGCTTGTCGCCAAACACCGGGTCGTCGTGGTTGGTGAAAGCGGCGTCGATCTCTTTCCAGTCCTCCTCTTTCAGGCAATCCTTGGCAACAGCGAACACTTTGGTGTTCTCCAGGACCATATGCTGACTTTCGAATTCGGTATAACTCTTTAGTTTGTCCAGCAGCTGAGGGATGGTTGTTGCATCATTGCGGCTGCTGTTGAGCAGTTCACGCAGCTCTGCGATGTGTACAGTGCCGTCACTGTGTTGCTGTTCCAACTCGGCAATCACACCTAGGGTGTGTGGGCAGCGTTTGCCGATGGCTGGAAAGAGGTATTGATCCTCTTTCGGGTGGTGGTAACGGTAGACAAACTCTTCCACGTAGGAGAGCAGGGCGTCCACCGTATCCAGAGTGGCATCATGGATATCTTCCACCTCCGCCACACTGACATTCTGTAGGCAGGAGAGAACCGCTGCCAGGCGATGGTGTTCGGCGTAGACAATTTTAAGACCGACGCTCATGAATTATTCTCCAAAACAATTTTTCCAGGCCCTAATAGCCTAAGTAGGCTTGGCGAACCGTTTCGTTTTCCAGCAGATCTTCAGCCGGTGCGCTCAGCACCACTTTGCCGGTCTCCAGAACATAACCGCGATCGGCAATGCTCAGTGCCGCTCTGGCATTCTGCTCCACCAAGAGGATGGTGACACCCTGCTGGTTGAGGTTCTGAATAACCCGGAATATCTCCTCCACCAGCAGTGGCGCCAGCCCCATGGATGGCTCATCCAGCAACAGCAGCTTGGGACGACCAAGCAGGGCGCGGCCAATGGCGAGCATTTGCTGCTGACCGCCGGAGAGCGTGCCGGCCGCCTGGTTGCGCTTATCTTTCAGAATAGGGAAGAGTTCGTAGATGTGCGCCAGTGTTTCGTCGAGCCACTGTTTATCGTTGCGTTTTGAGTAGCCGCCGAGCATCAGGTTGTCTTCCACACTCAGTGGTGCAAATACCTGACGCCCTTCCGGCACATGGCAGACACCGGCCTGGACGATTTTGTGTGCGGCCAGGCGGGTGATCTCCTGACCATCGAACCAGATGCCGCCGCCGCTCGCCTTCTGCACATTGGAAAGGGTGTGCAGCAGGGTGGTTTTACCGGCGCCATTGGCGCCGACCATCGCCACCAGTTCGCCCGGGTTAACCTCCAGGGAGATATCGAACAGCGCCTGAATGGGGCCGTAGTGGCTACAGAGGTTGGTTACCTTCAGTAGGGGATCGGCACCCGTGGCATGGCGCGTATCTATTGCGTGATTTGTACTCATTTTCTCGTTTTACCTTCGGCGGTTACATTGCGTGTTGCAACTCACCGCCCAGATAGGCAGCGATCACTTTCGGGTCGTTCTGGATCTCTTCGGGGGTGCCTTCGGCGAGACGGCTGCCGTAGTCGATCACCAGAATACGATCAGAGACCTCCATCACCAGCCCCATGTTGTGCTCGACCAGCATGACGGTGATACCCGCCTCACTGATGCGGCGGATCAGGCTGCGCATCTCCAGGGTCTCGGTGTCGTTCAGCCCGGCAGCCGGTTCGTCCATCAACAGCAGTTTCGGCTGCACGGCCAGGGCACGGGCGATCTCGATACGCTTCAGTACCCCGTAGGGGAGGGAGCCGGCATCGTGATCTTTGTATTGATCCAAGCCGCAGAAGGCGAGTGCTTCGACTGCCCAGTCACGTGCCCGTCTCTCTTCATGCTGTACTTTCGGTAGTCGCAGGGCGCTGCTGAACAGCCCGCTGTCGGTGCGCAGATGACAGCCCACCGCGACGTTATCCAGTACGGTCATGTTGAAGAAAAGCTGCAGGTTCTGGAAGGTGCGCGAGACGCCCATTTCGGCAACCGCATGTGGGCGTTTGCCGATGATCTCTTCACCGTTCAACTGAATGCTGCCGGTATCGGGTACATAGATCCCTGAGAGCATGTTGAACAGCGTGGTTTTACCCGCACCGTTAGGTCCGATAATCGAGTAGACCTGTTGTTCAGGCGCTTCGAAATGGAGCTTGGAGATCGCCGTCACACCACCGAAGGATTTGGTCAAATGATCGACCTTAAGCATTGCCATGGTGTGTCTCCTTTTCGATCCCGTTTGCTGTTGCAGGGGACTTGCGTCTGCTGATCAGCTTTTTGATGCTGCTCTCCAGCCCCACAAACACCCCCTGGGGCAGGAAGATCATGGTGAACATCAGGATGGCGCCGAAGATCATCACCTCGTAATCCTCGAACACCACCAGCAGCTCCGGCAGGAAGGTGAGCACAATGGCGCCGAACACCGCTCCGAAGGTGGAGGCCAGACCGCCGAGCACCACCATGGTCACCAGCTCGATCGAGAAGAAGAAGCTGAACGAGCTGGGGCTGATAAAGCCCTGCTGGTGGGCGAACAGGCTGCCGGCGAACGAGGCAATGAGCGCGGCCAGCACAAACACGTGGGTCTTGGTCGCGGTGGTGTCGATGCCCATCATCTCGGCGGCCACCTCCGAGCCGTGCAGGGCCCGCAAGGCGCGGCCGCTGCGCGAGGCGATCACATTGAGCGAGAACCAGACCACCACCAG
>JAKSCN010000004.1 GCA_022360595.1 Chromatiales bacterium | reverse complement strand
CCAAATTCCCCATCATTACGATGGCAGCCACCCGGTGCGGCTCCTGATTAAAGCGTTCAGAGACCATGTAGTTGAGCACGGCGGGGGGCAGCGCACCAAACACCAGCAGCATGGCGAACTGTTCACTGGAGAGCCCCAGCAGCAGATCCACAGCCAAAGCGAGAATCACTCCGGTCAGTGGGCAGACTATTGCCCCTGCCAGACCGATACGCCAATCACTCCAGTTAACGCTGATCAGCCGCACCCCGAGGGCGAAGAGCATCAGTGGAATGGCGATCTGCCCCACCATCTCGATGGGGATGGCGATCACCTCGGGTATTTCGACATTAAATCCCGCCACCAACAGTCCCGCAAAGGTTGCGATCAACATGGGCAGGCGCAACAGCCCCAGCATTGAGGTGGAGGTGTCCATCATCTTCATACCGACACTGAAGTGGAACAGGTTCTCAACGATGAACAGCACGACAGCTGCGGGCAGCGCCTGCTCACCAAACGCGAACAGTGCCAGAGGCAGTCCCATGTTCCCGGAGTTAGAGAACATCATCGGCGGGACAAAAGTCTTTACCGGAAATTTAAACAGTTTGGCTACCGGCCAGGCCAACAGACCTGAGCCCAGCACCACTACTGTGCCGCCAATCGCAAGGGCTTGGTATTCGGCCAGATGGAAGTCCTTACCCGACAGGACATGAAAAATCAGCGCCGGGGTAAAAATATCAATATTGAGTTTATTGGCCGCCGCCATATCCGGTTCGTGTTTGCGGGCATAGATAAAACCCACCAGCACGATGGCAAAGATTGGAAATACAATATTAAAAATCTGTCCGGCCATTGCTACCTCAGCCTTGTTATTTGAAAGTATCCCCAATCAATAAGTGATCAGAGGTTGTCTGTTCGGTTTTAGCGCCTCAACAGACGATCAGTTTTGCGCCGCCTCGTAACACTCATCCACCAAATAGGCGATCGACTGGTAGGGAATACCAGCGTGCAGTGATAGCCCTATCTCACAGGTGCGGCTATTGGAAACCCCCATTGTGCAGTCAGACGGTATCGATTCACGCAACCGCTGCAGGGCCGAGGCATTCAGCTCAGGCACTGTAAATCCCTTATCGCCGGCAAAGCCACAGCAGCCTTTATCTTCAGAGAGAAGCACCTCTTTGGCGCACGATTTTGCCAGCTCAATCATTGTCGCCTCCAGCCCCATCTTGCGGCTGGTGCAGGTGATATGCAGTGAGACCTTATCCAGCTG
>JAKSCN010000456.1 GCA_022360595.1 Chromatiales bacterium | reverse complement strand
CCAGTCTGGCCCGCCCCTCACTACCCAGCAGATGCCAAAGGTTATCCAATATCTCGCCGCTGGTGGCGACAACCACATCGACATCGTCCCAGCGCTCCAAAAGCGGCGTCGGATCGCATTCGGGCAGGCGGCGTTGATAGACCTCGGCATAGCTCACTTGGGCACCCCGTTCGGTCAGAGTGTCGCCCAGCAGCGCACGCCCACCAACCCCACGCACGATCAGCACCCGCTTACCGCCCACCGCCTGCAACTCACGACTCTGCAGCAGCGCTTCGCTGTCAAAACGCTCATTAGGCGTGATGTCGACGGAATAACCGGCCGCCGCCAATGCATTTGCAGTTCCCTTGCCCACCGCTGCCAACTGCAGCTCAGGTGGCAACTCAGCCCCGGCCAATAGCGCCAGGGCGCGGCTGACCGCATTGGGGCTGATAAAAATGGCTATCTGAAAATCGGCAAGGCGGCGCAAATAAGCGGCTGCTTGCTCAGGGTCGGCGGGGGGAGCGATCTCCAGCGCCGGGAAAGCCAGCGGTGCGCCACCGCTGGCCTGAATAAGTTGGCACAACCCATCGGCCTGATGGGCCGGACGGGTGACCAGCACCCCAAGTCCAGCCAGATCACAAGGCGTTTGGGCCATCAAATAAAATCTCGGCTCAATCCTGGTAGAGATGAGCCAGCACCCGATCAGCGCCCTGACCAAGCAGCTCTTCGGCAATCCTGACACCTAGCTCTTCAGCGGCATCGGCATCGGCATCCATCTCGGCGCGCATAATATGGGAACCGTCCGGTTCACCCACCAAACCACGCATAAAGAGGTGCCCCTGATTATTCAGGACTGCATAGCCGGCAATAGGCACCTGGCAGCCACCCATCAGCCGGTGGTTCATGGCGCGCTCAGCCGCTACGCAGATGGCGGTCTCTTCATCGTGCAGAGGTTTCAGCAGCTCGTTGATCCAGGGGTCATCGCTACGGCACTCGATTCCAATGGCCCCCTGCCCAATGGCCGGCAGGCTCTGCTCCGGCTCAATGAAACTGGCGATACGCTCTTGAAAGCCCAAACGAATCAGCCCCGCCGCAGCCAGGATAATGGCGTCGAACTCCCCCTCATCCAGTTTGCGCAGGCGGGTATTTACATTGCCGCGCAGGGGGGCGATCTGCAGATCGGGCCGACCATCCGCCAACTGGCACTGACGGCGCAGACTGGAGGTCCCCACTACCGCCCCTTCGGGTAGCTCATCCAGGCTGCTGTATTTATTCGAGACAAAGGCGTCACGAGGGTCTTCGCGCTCCAAGATTACCGCCAGGTGCAGGCCGTCGGGCAGCTCAACCGGGACATCTTTCATCGAGTGGACGGCGATGTCGGCCCGCCCTTCCAGCATCCCCTGCTCCAGCTCCTTGACGAACAGCCCCTTGCCACCAATTTTGGCCAGCGGCGTATCGAGGATTTTATCGCCTTGGGTGCTCATCCCGATCAGCTCAACCTGCAGCCCCTGGTGGGCCTGACGCAGTTTGCGGGAGACATGTTCGGCCTGCCACATGGCCAGGGGGGATTTGCGGGTGGCGATACGTACTGTCTTTTCCGACATGGTGCGGGATCTCAATTAGCAAAAGCGCAATGCTACATCAGATGAGGGGTCGGCGTCAGCCCGCGCTCTTCACACCTCTAGTGTTAGGGCCCTAGCTCTTAAGCCAACGCCGGACCTCCGGTAGATGTCGGCGACTGATCTCCAACTGCTCATCAGTATCGTTCAGATCAACCAAACAGCGGCCATCACCCAATTTGACCAACCCACGCAAGCGTTGTTTGGCAACCAGCGCATTGCGGTGAATACGAAGAAAGCGTTGAGGATAACGACTCTCCAGGGTTTTCAGGGAGTCCTCCAGCAGCACCTCACCCTGCAGATGGCAAGCAACCACATACTTGTGTTGGGCCTGCAGGTAGATAACGTCATTCAGCGGGATTCGCTGCAACCCACCCCGATAGCTGACACTGATCACCTCCTCTGACTGCGGTTCTGACTGCAGCTCTTCCAGAGCCTGCAGTTGCGGACGGGTGAGGACCGAGACCTTAGCCAGGGCCTGCTCCAAGCGCTCCCGGCGAATCGGTTTTAGCAGATAGTCGACAGCGCTTCGCTCAAACGCCTGTAGCGCATATTCATCATAGGCAGTAACAAACAGCACTGCTGGCGGCCACTCCCCCTGAACGAGCTGGGCGGCGGCCTGCAGCCCATCCAGCTCCGGCATGCGGATATCGAGCAACGCCAGATCTGCCTGGTACTTAGTGCAGGCGGCCACCGCCTCGGTGCCGGTAGTCGCTTCAGCCACCACCTGATAGGGGGAGCCGATCTCCTCAATCAGGCGCTTGAGCTGCTGCCGCGCCAAACTCTCATCATCTGCGATTACGATTTTCATCTCGATCCATTCGTCGTTATGAGGATGTCCAGGGATAGGGGAAAGCCACCCGCACCTGATGATCACCATCGACATTTCCCACTATCAGGTTCGCCTCCCCATCGAAGTAGCCCTGCAACCGCTGGCGGGTATTCTCCAGCGCCATGTGGTTGCCGTCACGATGTCGCTCGCTGTTACCCGACTGATCCGGCAACGTATTGCGCACACTCAAATTCACCCGTCCACGCCGGTAGCGGCCGCTGATACGTATCGTCCCCTGCTCAGGTGAGGGCTCAATACCATGATAGACCGCATTCTCCAACAATGGCTGCAGTATTAACGACGGCAGCGGCGCCTGCTCGGGTAGTGCCTCAAGGTCCCACTCAATGCGTAGACGCTCTCCCAGGCGCTGGGTTTCAATACGCAGGTAGCCCCGGCACAGCGCCAATTCATCCGCCAGGGTCGATTTGCGCTCGGCTGAGGAGAGGGTGGCGCGAAAAAGATCGGAGAGGTCGTAAACCACCTCTTCGGCCAACGCCGGGTTGGAGCGGCTCAAGCTGGCGATGGTGTTCATGCTGTTGAAAAGAAAGTGAGGCCGAATACGAGACTGCAGCGCCTGAAAGCGCGCCTGGGATTCCGCCTGCACCTGCTGACGCCACAAGTGCTGGACATGCAGATAGCGCAGCACCAACGCACTAAGCACCGCACTGATACCAAGGCTGCGCAGCAAAAATGCCTGGAACGCCCCCGGCTGTTCATGAAGCCCGATCAGATAGTAAGTACCCACGGCCACCACCAGGGTCACCAGCATAAGCAGGGACCAGGCAATCAATCCAGTCAGCGTGTTGCTGAGGCGATTCAGTGGTGTGCGCAGCAGGCAGAGCAGCGCCGCCCCCATCAGGCTAATCCACTGCACCATCAGGGAACGCAGGCTCAATTCACTACCAAAACTTTCGAAAGTGCTGCCGGAAGCGAGGGTCAAAACCACGGCCAGTAGCTCAGCGGTCACCACCACTGCAAACACCATCCGGATGTTGCAAAAGTTGGGTAGAAACGACAGTTCAACCCCGGCAACCCTGTCGGCTGGTGGTTTTCGTTTCTCATCCTTGTTCTGGATCATGCTGACACCTGCGCCCGAATCGATGAATCCTGTTACAATTTGCGCTAACCCGCAAACCCGGTGAATACCCTACCGGAGGTTGCGCTATTTTCAGCCCCGATTCAACCGATTGCATCCAGGAATTGATTTCGATGAGTGACAAAAAACTCTGGTCCGGCCGTTTTAATGAACCCACTGACGCCTTTGTCGAAGCTTTCACCGCTTCGGTCGAATTTGACCAGCGCCTCTATCGCTACGACATTCAGGGTTCCATCGCCCACGCCACCATGCTGGCCAAGGCGGGCATCCTGACCGACGAGGAGCGCGAGGCAATTGTCACCGGGCTGCAACAGATCGAAGCACGCATCGAGCAGGACGATTTCGAGTGGTCGGTCGGCCTGGAAGATGTCCACATGAATGTGGAATCGGCCCTTACCGAAGCGATCGGTGATGCAGGCAAGAAGTTGCACACCGGCCGCTCACGCAACGATCAGGTCGCTACCGATATCCGCCTCTATCTGCGCGACGAAATCGAGATCATCCGCGCCGAGATCATGCGCCTGCAACAAGCCTTGCTGGAGGTGGCGGAACGCGAGGCAGATACCATCCTGCCCGGTTTCACTCACCTGCAGACCGCCCAGCCGGTCACCTTTGGTCACCACATGATGGCCTGGTTCGAGATGCTGTCTCGGGACAGTGAGCGGCTGGCCGACTGCAACAAGCGGGTCAACATCATGCCGCTGGGCGCGGCCGCATTGGCAGGCACCACCTACCCTATCGATCGTCACTACAGTGCCGAGCTGCTAGGCTTCAGCGCACCAAGCGAGAACTCCCTGGATGCCGTCAGCGACCGCGATTTCGCCATCGAATTCACCGCCGCCGCCAGCATTCTGATGATGCACCTGTCGCGCATGTCGGAGGAGCTGATTATCTGGTCTTCCGCCCAGTTCGCGTTTGTCACCCTGTCCGACAGCTTCTGCACCGGCTCATCGATTATGCCGCAGAAGAAAAACCCCGATGTCCCCGAATTGGTGCGCGGTAAGAGCGGCCGCATCTTCGGCCATCTGATCGGCCTGCTGACACTGATGAAGGGCCAGCCGCTCGCCTACAACAAAGATAACCAAGAGGATAAAGAGCCGCTGTTCGACACCGTTGATAACCTGAAAGGCTCTCTGAAGATCTTCGCCGATATGATCCAGGCCATCACCT
>JAKSCN010000019.1 GCA_022360595.1 Chromatiales bacterium | reverse complement strand
CCCAGAGCCAGGAGCTAATCTCAGCGGGAGTAGCACCTGCGGCAGCGGCTGCCTGAAAAATGATGACGGCTGAGCTGGTGTAACCCACCATCACCGCAACAAAGCCCGCAGTAAACCGGGACAGGGTAAATAGCTCCCGCATTAACGACCTCTCCAGAGACATTTTGATTAAAAAGCATGATCAGCCGACAGATAGTAACATCCGGCAGAGGCACGATCAGACTAGCGCCTGTTTACACTACTTTGCCAAATACTGCTAAGGTAAATAGAAGGAGTAATCAACCGACCCTCTAGTGGGCCAGGTGGTAAGTTTGGTGACTCAGAGAGTCCCACTAACGATTGTATATAAATTCAATGAAATTACTGTTTTTCCGTTCTCTCTCTCTGGCGCTATGTTGTCTACTCAGCCTGCCAGCCTTAGGTCACACACCACCCGAAGGCGCGAAGGTTTTCTTCATCAATCTGCAGGACGGTGCTGTGGTCACCAGCCCGGTCGCCATCAAATTTGGCATTGAGGGGTTTGGTATTACCCCCGCCGGAACAAAAGGGAAGATCCGCCATACAGCCGGCCATCATCACCTGTTACTCAACGCACCGGGCCTCCCGGATCTGGACGAAGCGATCCCGCGCGATGCGCACCACATCCATTTTGATCAGGGCGAGACTGGGACCACCTTGGATCTGCCGCCCGGCCAGCACACACTACAACTTTTGCTTGGCGATGAAGATCATGAGCCCCAGGACCCACCTCTCTATTCAGAGAGAATCACCATCACTGTGGCCGAGTAGCGCTTTTCGATAGCACGGCTCAAACCGCTCCACCAACCAGTCCATCAGCATACGAACGCGGTGCAGTTGATAACGCGCCGGCGGGCTGATGAGCGACAGTGGCGTCACTTCGCGCCAGTCCGGCAACACCTCCACCAACCGCCCCTGATTTATCGCCGCCTGCACATAGACATCAGCCAACCGACTCACGCCCAACCCAGCTAACGCAGCCTGATACATCACCCTGCCATTGGCGATCTGGAAGCCCTTTTCGGCAAACACCGAGCACTCCTGGTCGTCCTTTACAAAGCGCCACTCACGCACACTGCCATATACCAACGGCAGCAGTTTCAAATCATCCGGGTGGTGGATCTCTCCATATCGACATATGAAATCGGGGCTGGCGACAAAGCGCGTGGTAATGGTATGCAAACGGCGGGCAATCAGACTGGAGTCCTGCAGGTCGCCCATGCGCATCACCAGATCATAGTCACTGCTCATCAGATCCACCCACTGGCTGGAGAAGTCGAGCACCACCTCAACCTCCGGGTGAGCGGCTTGAAACTCGATCAGCAGCGGCGCAATCAACGCTTCCCCGATCAGGCCGCCGACCGCGTTCATCCGAATGGTCCCTTTCAACGCATGCGCTGTCTGAGTCACCCACTCCTGGGCGCTATCCAACTGCTGCATCCCCTGTCTGCACATCTGGTAGTAGCCCTGCCCCACCTCGGTGAGACGCAGCTTGCGGGTGGTACGGTGCAGGAGCTGGGCCCCCAAAGACGCTTCGAGCGCTGAGACCTGCTGACTCAATCCCGCCTTCGATAATCCTGTCGCCTCGGCAGCCGCGGTAAAGCTGCCATACTCAACCACAATCAGGAAAGAGCGAATACCACTCCAGTAGATATTGTTCACTTTAACTTAACAGATATTTAGATTAACCATTATTTTTCAAAATATAGGCCAACTTACAATACCCCTCAAGCTATGCAGCACATATCCAAACCATTTACCCAAGGAGCAGACAGATGACTAAACCACTTATCGCAATCACAGGCGCCAGCTCAGGTATCGGCGCGGCAATCGCCCAGGCATTCAGCACAGCGGGCCATCCGCTGCTGCTTCTGGCCCGCCGTATCGACCGTTTAGAGGCACTTGCTCTGCCCAATACCCTTTGCTGTCAGGTCGATGTATCTGATCGCCAAGCCATTATCGACGCCATCTCCCAGGCTGAAGAGAAATTTGGCCCGGTGGACTGTTTGATCAACAATGCCGGTGTGATGCTGCTTGGTCAGCTCGCTCACCAACAACCCAGCGAGTGGCAGCAGATGTTCGACGTTAATGTGATGGGTGTTCTCAACGGCATTCACGCGGTCCTGCCAGCCATGCAAACCCGTAAAGGCGGCACCATCATCAATATCAGTTCAGTTGCCGGTCGCAAAACCTTCCCGAGCCATGCCGCCTACTGCGGCACTAAGTTTGCCGTGCACGCGATTAGTGAAAACCTGCGTGAAGAGGTAGCCGATGACAATGTGCGGATAATCACCATCGCCCCAGGTGCTGTGGAGACAGAGCTGCTCTCTCACACTACCTCCCAGGCTATTATCGACGGCTACGAACAGTGGAAAAAAGATATGGGTGGAGCCATTACGGCTGAAGATATCGCCAACAGCACCCTGTTCGCTTACCAGCAGCCGCAGAATGTCTGCATCCGCGAGATCGTTGTTGCAGCCACTCGCCAACAGGCCTAGCGTATCAGTGGGGCATACCCCCATGAGTCCACCAACGCGCGACTATAGATCAACATAGTCGCGCCACCATTCTCTTTAAGCCATTGATCTACGAAGCCGTGCTGCTGTTACCCCAGCGGGCCATGCGGTATCCGTTCCAAGATGCGCTCCCCATAAATGGTGTTAAGCGCCAATTCATCCAGATGTATATAACCAATGTAGCAATCGCAGGTATCATTTGAACATCGGAACTCCGGCGCCAACATGTCGTGAAGTTCCCCCTCGTATAAATTTCCGAGGGTTTGGTGAATAAAGTGGCATGGCTTGACATTGCCGCTGCCATCAACAGCAATTGCCGTGGCACCTGAACGGCACACCTTATCAAAGCTTTTATAACACTGGTTATTTAACTCAAATAGCGGATCGATGCCCTTATAAAAAGCGACATCATCGGCATTGTAGTAGCGTGGATCATCATTATAGGCGTTCACCCAGAGATAGGTGCTTGGGTTAAGCTGACGCCTAAGCTCTAACGCCGCCGCTCTATTTTCACCCTTCCCGACGATACCAACGCTGTGCGCAATGCCAATTTGATCGAGCAGTTGAGTCTTCTCCACAAACTTCTCAATGCCGGTCTCCGTTGGATGATAGGTCGTCCATAGCGCGACTGTGTCAACAGCAGCATCCACCAACCAATTAAGCGGACTGCTCAAATTGGTTTGAATCACCACTTTGCGCACATGAGGCATATGAGACAGGCGAGTAATCGCTGAGCGATACCACTTACGAATCAGCGCTTCCCCCCAAGGTGTTATTAACAGACGTATAGTGTCCAACCCTTGTCGAGAGTCCACCCAGTCGACAAACTTCTCCAAAGCGGCTTTATCAGCATCCCTGGCGGCTGAGTCATCATGCCGTTTGGCAAAAGGACAATAGTCACAAGTGTAATTACAACTGGCAAGCGGGCCGCGATAGGTGATATCGATATTCATCGCAACTGATACTCACCCATGCGCTGAATCATTGCAGGCGACGCCAGCCACGGCCCAATACTATCCGCGCGTTCAAGGCCTGCCTCGCTGAGTACAACGCGCGTGCCTTCATTAACTGCCAGTCCCTTATCAACCAGTCGCTGCAATTGCACAAAATCTTCCATGCAGTCACTACCAAAACGATTACTATAATTTTTCAGACTCAGCCCTTCCGCAATAAGCAGAGACTGAATGAGATAACGCCGTTTTTGTTCGTTGTGATCCAGCATCACACCATAGTGGGCATGGGTAAAATAGCCTGTAGGCTGCTCAACATAGTGGTCGATAATACCTTTAACCCCACTCCGTCCAACGGCGTACTCCGATGAATAGTGCAGCTCCTGGGTATAAGAGCGCGCACCGGCCCCAAGGCCCAGCATGCCATCCTCTTGGCAGGAGTAAGTGGGCATAGCTCTGTCAGCAAGGTCTTCACGCCGAAACATACGCATGGAGATCTGTCGATACCCCTGCGCCAGCAAAAAGTCCCGGCCGGCCCTATAGAGGGCCACGCTATCCAGATCGGGCAGATCGGTCGTTTTTCGGTGCTGATCCTTCACTTTACCCAAACCGGTCTTGTCCCTCACATAAAGGGGATACAGATACAGCTCTTCAGGTTGAACGGTTAGCGCCTGCTTCAAAGAAAAGAGCCAGGACTCTACCGTCTGGCCAGCGATGCCATAGATCAGGTCCAGGTTCAGGTCCGCGCCACTGTGCCGGCGGATAACATCAATGGCGTTAAGCACTTGTGAACTGTTTTGTCGGCGCGCCAGCGTTGTTATCTCTGCTTGGGTAAAAGACTGCACCCCCATACTGACACGCGTCACACGACGCTCTTCGAGCAGGCGCACCTTCTCCTCACTAATAGTAGCGGGTGAGCCTTCTATCGCGACAGGCAAGTTCTCCTTAAATTTTAATGAATCCGTGAGATTGAACAGTCGCTCAAGTTGGGCGGTGGAGAGATAGGTGGGCGTCCCCCCACCTATCGCATATCGGGCAAATGCAGCGCTCGATATCACTGGTTTTAAAGCCGTAATCTGGCGCTCCAGCCCATCCAAGTAGATATCGATCAACTCGTTTTCAGGGCGCACAAAGGTAAACAGATTACAAAAGCCACATCGCATTTCACAAAAAGGGATGTGCACATACAGAAACAGCGAATCCAGCTTCTCCTGCCGCCAAATATTGTCGAGCGATACTGGAGACTCAAAGTGTCTGTAGGTGGTTTTGTGCGGATATGAGTATGAGTAAGCTTGGTAAACCGGCCCGCTTAACATCTGATCTACATCGTGTTCCGGCAACGGTTGTAGATTCCTCATGAGCGATCGGCCTCCAGGGTAAATTCAGCATAGGGAACTGTCCAAACCACCTCATGCGCCAAACGGTGCCCCATGTAGCCTTGCTCACCGTAGGTCGTACCATGGTCGGAGCAGATATAAAACAGTGTTTTTCCGCGCCTCTTAAAAGCCTCGAATAGGGAGGGCAATTGACTATCAACATAGCGTAACGCCGCAGCATGAGAGGCCACGTCATCCTGGGTTGAGCCGTCAGAGGAGGAGCGGTAAAAGTAGTTGGGTTGGTGAATAGCCGATATGTTAATAAACAGAAATACCGGTGGTGGGTTGTTATTCGTCGCTATATCCAGTTTATTCAAGCGGGAAAGGGCGAGCTGAACCTGATTCCGGGTAGAATCCGGGTCCGTCACTCCCAT
>JAKSCN010000395.1 GCA_022360595.1 Chromatiales bacterium | reverse complement strand
GCCGGCGAGGGCACACCGTTGCCGGTGGTCGGGCCCAACGAGGCGCTGGAAGAGGGTGCTTCCTGTATCGTTTGCCATACCGCAGTCGAGTCGCGCCCGCTGATCGGTAACGGCTCGCTGACCTTGAAGTTCAACGAGATGCACCGCTATCTCGACCCGGCGCTGATCATGGCGGCGCCGGAAGAGCACGCCAAAGCGATGCAGGCGAAGACCCATAATCCACTCATGGGGCAGTCGGAGATGTGTGGTAGCTGCCACACCGAGATTCGTCCCACCCGGGTCAATGGCGACTTCCCGGTTCACCTGCAGGAGACCTTTGATGAGTGGCGTCTGAGTGACTACGCCGAAGAGGGCATCCAGTGCCAGGACTGCCATATGCACCCCGATCCGGCTGAGTATGTGGCGGCGCTGAAACGGGGTGAAAAGCCTGAACGGGTCGTATCGCACCGCTTTGTGGGCAACAATTATCTGCTGACCGCTGCCGATATGTTGGGCTCCAAGCTGGTTGAGCTGCGTGGTGGTTGGGTGCCTGGTAAGAATGTATTCATGACCGGCGAGGAGTGGTTGGCTGATCTGCAGAAGCAGCAGGATCTGATCCTGGGGCTACTCCAGGTTGCGGCTGACATCAACGTTGAAACCAAATCGATGGTGGGCAACAAGGCGGAGCTGGAGGTGATAGTCACCAATAGTGGCGCGGGCCACTATCTGCCGACCGGGCCACTGGATCAGCGCCACATGTGGGTGCAGGTGATGGTGACCGATGCCAACGGCGAGAAGGTCTATGACAATGGCTGGTTCAATGACCAGACCGGTGAGATCGATCCTGAAGCGGTGATCTACCTGAAGCAGATGAGGGATGATGACGGCACTCTCAACACCCGCCATATTCTGTTCGATATCGATTCCCTCAGCTATACCCGTCATCCGATTCGCCCCAAAGAGAGTGACCGTATTGCTTACAGCATCGATCTGCCCGCCAATGCGCAAGGACCGTTCAGGGTCGAGGCTAAATTGTGGTACCGCCTGGCGTTGCAGGACATCCTGAAAAATATTGCCGAGTACCAACAACCAGCGTTGACGTTCGATATTTCCAAAGTGGTTATTCCACCGGTGTTGATGGTCGAGACCAGCACCCAGCTTGAGGCGCCTATGATGACAGCCAGCGCCCGGGGAGTAGAGTGATATGTGCAAGCGTAACAGTTGTGTCAATGTGCGGTGTCAGCGCGGTTTTGGCTTTGTCGAATTGATGGTCAGCCTGGTGTTTATTGGGATTCTGGGGGGCTTGACCGTGCATTTTGTAATGGCGATGGAGAGCGACGATGAGAAGCGGCTGCGGCAGGCCAGGGAGGGGATTATGCTGTTGAAGAGCGCCCTGGGCGCCTACAGTTATGACTTGGATAAGCGTCCTCCACTGAGTGAGGAGGGCGGCTTGCAAGTGCTGGTTGACGCCGGGTATCTGGAGGCGGTGCCGACAGATCCTTGGGGTAACCTCTATCAGTACGATAATCCGGGACAGTTCAGTGGCCGTGGATTTGACCTCTACTCGTTGGGACCTGACGGTGTTGTCAGTGATACCGACGATGTGGCGGACTGGGCGCTGTTTGGCTCTGTCTACCGGGGAACCAGTCGGATCGCCCGCAAGCGTGATCGCGCGCTCAGTAAGTATGATCCAAAGGGGTGAAACGATGGGCTATCGTGTGGCTATCGACCCTGAGGATATCGCCTTCGAGGTGCTGGAAGGAGAGTCCATTGTAGATGCAGCGTTGCGTGGGGAGGTCGAGTTTCCTCACGGTTGCCGTAATGGCCAGTGCGGGGGGTGTAAGGCTGAGGTGGCCGAGGGAGAGTGGCGTTATCTGAACGATTATATACCCGATATCCTCTCGCGTTGGGAGATCGACCAGGGCATGGTTGTCACCTGCAAGGCGACGCCCGTTGAAGATCTTTTAGTGAAATTTCAACAGCGCCGGATGAAGCATTATGAAAAGAGTGTCCAGTCGGCCGTGGTGGAAGTGATTGAGCGGCTGGCTGAAGATGTCATCCGTTTGGTGCTGCGCTTGCCCGATGGTGTGGAGTTTGGCTATCACCCGGGGCAGTATGTCGACTTTCTGCTGGAAAATGGGCAGCGCCGGGCTTTTTCCCTGGCCAATCGATATAGCCCGGCAGGGCGTTTGGAGTTCCATATACGCCGTGTGCCGGGCGGCTATTTTACCGACCGGCAGTTGTCGTCGATAAAGCTGGGGGATGTGCTGCACTTGGAGGGACCGCTAGGTGCTTTTCTACTGGATGGACAATCCAGGCGGCCTGTTATTTTTGTTGCGGGCGGCACCGGCTTCGCACCGATCAAAGTGATGTTGGAGTCGGTACTGGAAAATGCCGCCGATAGGCAGTTTCACCTGTATTGGGGCGCGCGCGCCTCAGCCGGGCTTTATCAGGATACCTGGGCGCATGAGCTGGCGGCGCAATACCCTCAATTGAACTATGTTCCCGTGCTCTCCAGTTCTGACAGTGGTTGGCAGGGCAGAACCGGCCCGGTGCATCAGGCAGTTGTGGAGGATCACCCTGATCTCTCCGGGTTTGATATCTACATGGCCGGGCCCCCCGCGATGATTGATGCCGGTCGGGAGGTTTTTCCGGCGTTTGGTCATCCTGAAGATCAGTGCTTTAGCGATGCTTTCGTAGTGCCTGGTGGTGAACCGGTGGGTAAAAAAGGGCTCTCTCTCGGTGCGCGCCTTGGCCGGTTATTTGGGAGAAAAAACGGCCTGTCTCCTTAGGGTCTGTTAACACTAATTTGATGGCCAAATGAGCATCAACAGGTACTGGTGATCGGGGGCTTTCTCAATGGGGCTACTTCATACCCACCTTTTTCACACCCACCTTTTTCACACTGAGATTGATGGTGCCTATTTGAAGGAGGGGGTCAGCGTTGCTTGGAAGGCGGCTGTGTTTGCCCCAACAGACGGTAGTAATTGTTGCGGCGCTTCCGTCTGGAAACGGGGTGTTTAGCGCTTCTCTGTTTTAGCCATTGCGTGAGGATATCGCGGCCGGAGAACCTAACTAACATGGTTAAGCCCCTATTGCTTGGAGGTCATTTGGGGAGTGATTGGCCACTGCCTGGTGCAGAACTTCCCTGGCGCACTCTCTGCAGCGCCCGCAACAGCTACCCACATTGAGTTCACCGCACAACTCATCCAGGCATCGGGTGCCATTGCTTACCGCTGTGTGGATCTCCTTGTCTGTCACTTTATTACAGATGCATACGTACATAATGAGTTTTTTCTGTCACTGATAAATTACGATAATGAAATCCTAGTGCAAATAGGAATGATTAGCAATAGCTGTTGTGTATTATTTGTGATTTGGGTGGAAATAGTCATAGGCAGGTGTGAATTCCTTATAAATATTGCTAATGCAATAACCAGCACCTAGACTTATCCATGATTTAGGCAGCTCAATTCCACGCAGAGGGTTACGGCTGCTGTTGGGGATTTTTCAGTCAGATTGTGAGGAGTGATCAGTGAAAGGCGAACAACAAATTCTTCAGTCCCTGAATACCTGTCTTAAAGACCAGTTGACGGCAATCAATCAGCTTTTTTTGCATGCCCGAATGGCCAAAGACTGGGGGCTGGCCGGGTTCAATAAATACGAATACAACCGTTCAATAAAAGCGATGAAAATGGCTGATGAACTCATCGAACGGGTGCTCTTTCTGGAAGGGCTGCCCAATCTACAGGATCTCGGCAAGCTGATGATCGGCGAAAACATCCCTGAGATGTTGGAGGGGGATCTGAAAATGCTCGGTGATATCCGGGCCAATCAACAGGCGGCCATCAAATTGTGCGAGGATCACAGGGATTTCGTCAGTCGCGATGAGTTGAATGAGATGTTGGAGGAGACCGAAGAGCACATCGACTGGGTCGAGACCCAGCAGTGGTTGATCGACAATACCGGTCTGGAGAACTACCTGCAGTCGCAGATGGAGGATTGAGATGAAAGGTAATGCGAATGTACTTACCCATCTGCAGAAGCTACTCAACAGTGAGCTGGCGGCGCGGGATCAATACATGGCTCATTCCCGGATGTATAAAGATTGGGGCCTGCATGAACTTTACGAGCGCCTCAATCATGAGATGGAGGAGGAGACCGAGCACGCCGATGCGCTGATCGAGCGTATGCTGTTTCTCGAAACTCAACCCGATTTCAGCCAGCAGGATGCGGTGAAAGTGGGTAGCAATGTAAAAGAGATGTTGCAGAACGATCTGGATGTTGAATACTCAGTCGGTGCGGCGCTGAAGGAGGCGATTGCGGTGTGCGAGCAGGAGCAGGATTACGACACGCGCGAGATGCTGGTCAGGCTGCTCGATGATACAGAAATGGATCACGCCTACTGGCTGGAGAAGCAGTTGCGTCTGATCGATATGGTTGGGATGCAAAATTACTTGCAGTCGCAGATGGGGAAAGGAGACCCTACCTGACTCTTTTTCAGAGATCCTATAGCGACTCTGTTTTGAAAATCTCCGGTCTATTCATGACCGGAGATTCTATTTTCACAACACCGGATTTGGTTAAAGGCCCTAGTTTTTAATGGGCACCAGATCATTTCTGACGGCATGATACTGGGCCATCATCAGGTGATTGAAGTTTTGTTGAATGTTCTGACTCACCAGGTTGCCGTCGTGATAGAGCATCACCACTTCAAAGGGGCCGTTGCCCTGCGCTTTTTCGCCAATGTGATCGGGTGAAATGGTATAGCGTCCGGCCGTTTTGTCGACCGGCCACTGGTAGTTGTCATAAGTGACGAACGCCAGTTCAGAGCAGACTATCCGGGTGTCGGTTTCAACGTCAAAATTAAAGTCGTACTCTTTGCCAACCTGAGCAAAGGCGCGCAGTACATATCGCTTCAGAGCTGGCGTACTCGCTCTTTTACTGCGCAGCACCGCCATGTCGTCGACATTCAGGAAGTGTTCCAAGGTGTTGATCTGAACGCCGGGGCGAAGCGCCTCAACGATCATGTGCCCGTTTTTGATCTGTGACTGGAAGGAGGGGCCTTGATAGTTAAACCGTTTTTGCGCCTTTTCGTAGAGTGCGGGAAGTTCATCCCAGACACCGAGTTCCCGGAGCTGCTGTTCGTTACCCACCCATATGGCTACATGGCCCCAGTGGCCGGGAATGAAGCGGTCAGTGAGTCGAAAGGGGGTCTTTTCCAGTAAAATATCGCCAGGCTGCAGCGCTTGCTTGATCTTCTCTTTATGGTTGTTTGGAATGTTTTTCAGGTAGCCTTCGCGGGTTGCTATCAGCCCCACGCTGTTGCCGAATGCTTTGCTCGCCAGATTCAATGTTTCGTTACCCGCATTGAATAGAAAATCGCGCAGCAGGCGGCGAAATCTGACGGTTCGAAATGAGAGCTGTTCATGCACAGTAACCTCTTTTATTCGGCGGTTGGTATAGCTGCCGTCGATCAGTACATCGAAGTAGGCGCTGTCTTTATCGGTGGCTATCCGGCTGTCAGGATGAGCGCTGGTCCATGCCTGCAGAAGGTCATTGAACTCGACGACTCGCAGGGTATCCTTGTAGTTGTCCAGGTCACGGAAATTGCCGGAGATCTCTTCAATGAGTTTCTGGTTATCGATATTGTCGTAGTTGATTGAGCGCCGGAAGTGGCCGTTCTCCTGGTAAGGCATAATGGCGATGATGAAGTTGTCGTACAGGGTCAGCGCCGCGGCCAACCCCATTTTGATTATGCGTATGTAGCGGATACCTTGCTCATCGGTTGGGTTGATGTACAAGGTGCCCCTGCTTTCGAAAGGCAGTGTGAATTGCGCTATCGCCATGTGGGTGGGTTTGTCGGTGGTCAGAACCAGGTCCATCTCCTCGATAACGGCGCGGTATCGGTATGCAATCTCTTCCAAGAGCACCTTTCGGTTTTTGGCGTATGCCTCGACGCCGAACTGGATGCGTGATAGGTCATGGGCATTGAAATACTGATTTTTGCCTTCAAGGGTCTCCTGGGTATAGAAGGCGAGTGAGCCTTTGCGGAGTTCAAGGGAGGTATCAATTTCGCGATGGAAGCGACGCAAATTCTCTTCGTAGTCCTGATAAAACCCTTGCTGGGTGATAAGCGGCTCTTTCTGTTTGGCCTGAGAGCCGGCGCAGCTTACAGATGCCAATACACAAATTCCGATAATAATTCCAATGGCGCTTTTCATTCTTGCTACTGCTCCTAAACACTATTGATGCCGTAGTGTAACTTCGGCGAATGCTACCTGGGTTCTAAGCCCGGAGTAGTGTTTGTGTCCGTTTTTAGGTAGAGGTGTTCTATTCATTAGATGGGGGAATGGTTTATTCCCACTTGCTACAGCCCCTCTCTGATGCAAGGGTCTCCATCTGCTGTTCCAGTTTTCCCATAAAAACTTTGCGCTCTCCTTGCCAATAGAGTGATGTGCCAATAAAGACATCGCAGAAAAAAGGAACCAACAACCCCTCTCCCTTTGGCAGCACTTTACCGAGGCCATGCAGAAAAATGGGGATGGTTGGTACTGTGGGGTGAGCCTTTGTCAGATGGACAATACCGGTTTTGAAGCGCTGGATCTTTTCCGGCTCGCCTCGCGTGCCTTCCGGGAAAATGATAATGATATCGCCATTGTTTAGCGCCTCATGCACCTGGGCCAGCGGATCACTCTGTGTACTGCTTTGACGTTTCCTCTCAATAGGAATTATGCCAATCACCTGGGTGGTAAACCAGGCTAAGAATGGATTGGACATGAAGTAGTCAAACGCAGCTACCGGGCGTAGTTGATGCAATTGACTGAGCGGGAACAGTGACATAAGCACCAGCGTGTCCAGGTGGCTGTTATGGTTGGCGACAATGATGGCCGGCCCATGGCTGATGAGCCGTTCGCGATGGCGAATATTGAGGCCGAGTATCACCAGTACCAACGGCCGCACAATGAGTGCAAAGAAGAGGATTTTCAGCCAGCGCGCCATGACGGTCTCTCTCACTTGTCAGTAGTGCAAATAGTAGATGTAGTGGAAAAACAGCGGTGCTGTGAAGGTGAGGCTGTCTACCCGGTCGAGTATGCCGCCATGCCCCGGGATCAGATTGCCGCTGTCTTTGATGCCGATATCCCGCTTTACGGCAGAGATAACGACATCGCCAAAAAAGCCCGTGACCCCGATGATGAGACCTGCACCCACCGCCTCCAGCAGTGTGAATGGGGTAAAGAAAGAAGCACAGGCAATAGCCAGTGTCAGTGTGGTGGCCGCGCCACCAATGAGCCCTGCCCAGGTTTTTCCGGGGCTGATGCCAGGCACGACTTTGCTTATGCCGAAGCGTTTACCCCAGATATATTGCGCTACATCGTTGAATTCAGTGAGCACCACCAGATAGATCAGCAGGCCAGCGCCGCCAGCAGGGGAGATATGCTCCGGCAGGGCGAGTAAAAACGCCGCATGGCTGAGACTGAAGACGGTAGTCATCAATCCCCAATGGATAGTGCCCATGGAGCGGAGAAAATCTTCGGTTTCACCGATAAGCACCTTGCGTACAGGGATGAGTAAAAAGGCATAGACCGGTACGAAGATAATAAACATGCCATACCAGCCGATCGAGGCCCAGTAGTATTGCAGGGGAATAGTGAGATAGGCCCAGAAGAGCACCCGCCGGTCTGAGCGTCGGGTTGGGATCAGCGAGAGATACTCCTTGAGCGCCATGTACGAAATGAACGCAAAAAGCAACAATGCCGTCGCGCCTCCCAGCAGGATTGCCCCAAGCATCAGCACGCATATGTTCCACCAGCTCCGAATACGCTGTTCTAATTCGCGGCAGTCACGTTCTGGACGTATCCGCTTCAGCG
>JAKSCN010000509.1 GCA_022360595.1 Chromatiales bacterium | reverse complement strand
TATGGGCATTCAATCAGCCCCCGCTTTCTCCATGTGGGCCTTCGGTAACAAGAGCCCAGAGCCCTTTGCCCCTCAGCAGGTGTGGGCCTCATCCGCGGGTATCGGTGTGATTTGGATGGTGTTCACTGCTATCCAGGGGATCGGCTCTCACTTCCTGGGGGCCGACAGCGCCTTTACCACCAGCCATCCCGAGCTGGTCAATCCGGTGATGCTGGAGGGGCTCTCTAAAATCGGCGCCTTCGATCTGACTCTCGGCCCCAGTGAGGCGGATATGCTGGTACCGCAGCTGGTACACCTGCTCTCGGATACCGCTCCCTGGCTGGTCGGCCTGCTCTCGGTCTGTGCTCTGGCGGCGATGCAGTCGACCGGCGCCGCCTATATGTCTACCGCCGGCGGTATGCTAACCCGCGACATTCTAAAACGCTTTATCATGCCGCGCGCGACTCATATGCAGCAGAAGCTGTATGGCCGTATCGGTGTGGTGTTGATCGTGTTTGCCGCATTGCTGGTGGCCACGACAGCCACCGATGCCCTGGTGCTGCTGGGTGGTCTGGCCGTAGCCTACGGTTTCCAGATGTGGCCGGCACTGATCGCTATCTGCTGGTGGCCCTTTCTTACCCGCCAAGGTGTAGTTGTGGGGCTGATCGCCGGGCTGATCGCGGTCACTTTGACCGAAAATATTGGTGCTCAGTACATGCCTTGGGGGCGCTGGCCGCTGACTATTCACTCGGCAGGCTGGGGCATCCTGTTCAACCTCAGCCTGGCGGTTATCGTCTCCCTGCTGACGCAGAACGAGAACGAGCTACAGCACCGGATGACATTCCACAACTTCCTGCGTGAACACGCGGCACTGCCGGCTAAAAAGAAGGGGCTGGTGCCTATCGCCTGGATTATCGCCATCGTCTGGTTCTTCTTCGGTATCGGCCCGGGTGCGGTCATCGGCAACTGGATCTTTGGCGACCCGACCAATGCCGAGAGCTGGCTGTTCGGTATTCCCTCCATCTGGGCCTGGCAACTCATCTGGTGGGCGCTGGGTGTGATGATGATGTGGTTTCTCGCGTACAAAATGGAGCTCTCCACCATTCCCAATAAAGAGGTGGAGGCGCTGCATGAAGACATCGGCGACATTCAAATGGATTTTGATCGTCCCGGATAAACCGATTTGTCTGTGGCTTCGGGGGAGTTATTCCCCCACTCTTTTTGCCACGCTCGCACTGTCTAACGCTGTATGGGCAGATTGAGAGAGCACTGATTGAATGACACTTTACTTCTATATCTCTGTCGCCGTTTTGGCGTTACTGCTGTTCTTTCCAACCAGCCGTCTGATCTGGGTGGTCAGTGTGCGTTCACTCACCAATAAACGACAACAGCAGCTAACCGAGGATGAGCTTAACGGCCAAAAGAGCCGCGCCCGTTTCATTGCGGTGCTGATCTGCGTCCCCTTCTCCTGGTTTTTTAATCAGCAACTGTTAGGGATGACCGGCCATGGATGAGCGCATCTACCAAGTGCTGGTGAAAAGCGCGGTTATTCTCACCCTGCTCTGGGTCGGCTGGACACTCTATGAGCAGATGCTCGCCGACAGCAATCCGGTTAGCCGTGAGCTGGCCGCGGCCTCCCGATACATTGAAGACGGACAGCATCAGGAAGCGCTCAACAGCTATCAAAAAGTGCTCAACGGCGACCCTGACAATAGCCAGGCCCTGTACGGCAAAGCGCTGGCGCTGACCCAATTGGATGCCAGCCAACCGCCAGGCCAGGCAAACAGCTATGCCGCTGATGCCATTCACGCCTACAACCGCCTAATCGCCATCGAAGAGGGCAAGCCGGAGAGCGAGCGCAACCGCAGCCTGCTGGGCGTCAGCTATGCCAACCGTGGCATTTTGAAAGACCGCTACGGTAGCCACCGCCAGGCGCTGAGCGACTACCAAACCGCCCTGCGGCTGGAACCCAAGCTGGCGGAAGGCCCCGGCTGGATGACCCGTTTTCTACGCAACCAGGCGAAAGCCCCCTCCACCATTGCCGACCGGGCGGCATACCTGGCTGAGCAGCTAAAACTTCCCGCTTCAGAGCAGATACTGAGGCAGCAAGAACTGGATAGCGCTCAACGCAGCTACAAAATGTGATCGGCGGAGTCTAATCAGGGAAACAGTTTCAAGATATCGACAAACAGCACACGCATGAAGAAAAGTAAGGCGATAGCGCCGAATAGCAGATGACCAATATCGTTCTCACCATCTTCATTGCGGTGGCTTAAGGCATGAAAAGCGATAAACCCGGTGACCAACAAAAATACCCAATCCATACCCTGTTAACCTGCTATCAATCAATGCCCTAAGAGTAAATTGGCATCATAATTAGCGGTTTACCATAGAGCAAATAGAGCGGCCCGCCGTTTTTGAGATAGATGAACGCAAAGACACCGATAATCACCACCGAACAGCAGTTGACCACCACGCCGGCCTTTAAAGATGTCTCGGCCGAGACCGTTACGACCCTGGTAAAACAGTCGACCCTGCTGATCGTGCCCGGTGGCGCCACCCTGTTCAAACCGGGCGAAAAATACCAGAAGCTGGTTTATGTCCTGGTGGAAGGGAGCATGCTCATACACCGTCCCAGCGGGCGGCAGGATACGCTGATTCCCGGCAGCTTTATCGGGCTGGCCAACTATCTCGATAGCCAGAACTACAGCGCCAAGGCGGTTGCCACCACTGAATCCCGTGTCTTGCAGATACCGGCCAAAATCCTGCAGCAGCTCGAACAGTCCAACCCCGATCTGTTCAATGCGCTTAACCGGGTCATCGCCGAAAAGCTGCGCGAGCGCAGCCCGGATCGCACCATCACCACCGGCGTATTGGCTCAGCCGGTCACCCGGGTAATGAAATCACCAGTAATCACCTGCGGCCCTGACACCACCATCGCCGAGGCCTTCGCGCTGATGCAGGAACGCAAGCTCGGTAGTTTCGTGGTCACCAACAAGAAGAACCACTTGGTGGGGCTGCTTACCTTCTCTGGCTTGGCCGAGGCCTGCATCAATAAAGGTGCTAAAGGGGAAGACAGCGTAATGGATGTGGCCTGCGAGGTACCGCGCGTTATCGATCCGGACACCGCCCTCTGGGAGGCCCAGGAGATCCACAAACGCCACAATGTTAAATACCTGATTGTGCTGGACGGCATGACACCGATCGGCATGGTCTCCGAAATCGATATCCTGCGCACTTTGATCTCACGCCCCAGTATCCTCACCAACCGCATCAAGCAAGCGGACAGTATTCGTGAGCTGGCAGATCTGACTCAACAGATGATTGAAGCGGCGGAAGATGCCCAGGCCACCAACCACCGCCCCAGCGATGCGGTCAGG
>JAKSCN010000032.1 GCA_022360595.1 Chromatiales bacterium | reverse complement strand
ATGGTGACAATCGAGCGGTTGAATCCGTTAAACCAAGCGTCACGTTGGTCATTGGTAGTGCCTGTTTTTCCGGCCAGATCCTTTCTGCCAAGGCGTTTGGCGCGGGTGGCGGTGCCGCGTTGAATGACATCGCGCATCATTGAGTTCATTAGATAGTAATTATGGCGGCTTATAACACGCGGTGCATGGCGGCTAGCTGTGGTGTTATCTGTCTCTCCTGCAGATTGTTCGGAAGCAAGCTGCTCATCGCAAGTGTTACAGACTGTGAGAGGGGTGGCGGTGAAAATCTCATCGTCCCGATTATTGACAATGCGGGTGATGAAATAGGGTTCTACGCGGTAGCCGCCATTAGCCAGAATGGCGTAGGCTTTGCCCATCTGCAGTGGTGTAACCGTGGCGCTACCCAGTGCCAGGGAGAGATTGTGAGGTAGCTCATCAGGATTGAAGCCGAAGCGTTCTGCGTGGTTTAGAGCATATTTGATGCCCATTTCCCGCAGCAAACGGATGGAGACCAGATTTCGTGATTTGGTGAGCGCGTAACGGAGCCGTGTTGGCCCGAAAAATTTTCCGCTGTAGTTCTCTGGGCGCCAGGCCCCCTCCAGGCTGCTGTCATTGAATACTACAGGGGCGTCATTGATCAGGGTGGCGGGGGTAAAGCCTGCTTCCAGCGCCGCGGAGTAGATGATTGCCTTGAAGCCAGAGCCGGGTTGGCGTTTGGCCTGGGTTACTCGATTGAATTTGCTAAGAAAATAGTCATAGCCGCCAACTAATGCTGTGATTGCGCCATCATCTGGGTTGAGGCTGAGAAGAGCGCCGCTTGCCTTGGGTATTTGCGCCAGACGCCAGCCTGTCCCGCCCTCTTTTTTCTCAACTGGCAGTACGCGGATCAGGTCACCGGGTTGGAAGATCTCCCCTGCAGTTTTTGGCTTTTTCCCTTTCCGGTTGTCATTGATATAGGGAGCAGCCCAACTGAGGCCGCTCCATTCCAGAGTGATCTGTTGCTTGTCGCTAAGAAGTACTTTGGCTGATTTCTCTTCGACCGTCAGTACCACCGCGGGTCGTAGCTCGCCAAAGGTTGGGAAGTCCTTTAGGCGGTGGGCTAAGGTTTCTGTGTCTTGGGTTGCATCCAGTTTTTGCGCTACCCCGTGATAGCCATGGCGCATGTCATACTCTTGCAGCGCTTGTCGTATGGCGGAGTTAGCAGCGGTTTGCAGGTGGCTGTCGATGGTTGTGTGGACTTTATAGCCGTCGGTGTATGCGTTGCTGCCGTACTTCTCGAACATTTTGGCACGCACCATTTCGGCGATGTAAGGGGCTTCTACTTCAGATTGGGCTGAGTGAATCTTTGCGCTGACGGGTTGTGCTTCAGCGGTTACATATTCAGCGGATGTGATGAAGCCGAGTTCTTGCATACGGTTCAGCACATAGTTGCGGCGGATAAGGGCGCGATCCGGGTCGGCGATTGGATTGAAGCGAGATGGGGCCTTGGGTAGGCCTGCAATCATTGCGATTT
>JAKSCN010000213.1 GCA_022360595.1 Chromatiales bacterium | reverse complement strand
TTTGCGGAAGCCTGTGTCGGCCAAGGTAAAACCGCACAGATCCACATGGTGCAGACCAGCTCTTCAGGTATCGAAACCTACATGGAATACACCCTGACCAACACCTTGATCAGCGGTTACAACGTCATGAGCAACGGAGACCGTCCAGTCGAGGCCATCTCACTGAACTTCACCCGTGTTGAAATGAAATACACCCCATGGAACGAGCAGCATCAGCCAGAAGGCGCTGTACCTGCTGGTTACGATGTGGCACAGGGCGTACGTCTTTAATGTCAAGCAACCTCTGATTAATGCTGGCGGAATGACATACGAGCCAAAATCGTCGAAATACAGAAGTCGGCGATTTTGGCCTCAGAGCATCCGCTCACGAATTGATCAGAGGTTTCTTTCGCCCGTATTGACTCAACACAATGGTCTCCCCTCCATTGTGTTGAGTTTTTCTTGCGGTTCGTTGCCTTAACGAACCCTGCGACATGGAAGCATGTATATGTCAACAATAACCAAAAAAGAGTTAGAAGAGCTGTTGGACTCCAACATTTCGGATATTTGTGATCAGGGCTTTCATAACGACAGGCTCAATCACTGTGCGCACTTCGTCTCCCACACCCTCGACTATAACTTCGGCTATGTCTGCGGCAATCAGGCGGGCAAGAGCGGCGAGGGCGCCAACATCCGTGTGCAAGAGATCTTTGCCCGCTGCAACAAAGTGGGGCACTGGGATGACAGACCCAAAGCGCTGACTCAATGCCTGGTGTTCATCACCAAAAAAGGCAACGTGAATGTCAGCAAAAAAATCATGTCCAACGTGCCACGCAAACACATCGGCATCTTTACCGATGGATTTATCTACCACTACTCGAACGGCCGGGACAAAGTGGTCAAACAGACACCTGCGCAGTTCTCCAAACACTACACCGGCACAGGCTACGCCCTGTTTTACGGCTCGCTATAACCATTAAGAAGGATCGAGCGATGAGCAGACTGATCGTGATACTGATGCTGTTAAGCGCAACGGGCTGTAGCCTGGCGCAACCGAAACAGTCCCAGCCTGAACCGACCCAACAGCAGATCATCCAACTGCTGCTTGATGCCGGGCAGACCGATCTCAGCGCCATACCCTCCTGCGAACACGCCGCCTACCCGCAGGCGCGCACCCTCAGTGAGTACATGAGCCACTATCTCTCGATCCTGGCCCAGGAAGCGCGGATAAAGATCACGCTCGACAACCAGCCGAATGGGGACCAGGGTGGAGAGGCCAACCTGCTATTTAGCGTTGACGACCCCGAAGCCCCTTGGGAATACGGCTTCCGATTCAACTACCGCCATCAACCGCAAGGCTACAGCGTGGACACCACCACCCTGACCTGCGTGGGCGCAGGCTAAGCGCAAACAGAAACGGTAATGCACGAGAAGAAGGAACACCATGGCTGAGTTCAAACAACAAAGCCGCCTGTTGGCGATCGACAGTCCGCTGGGCGACGACGTCCTGCTGCTGACCCGTCTGGAAGGCGAAGAGCATGTCTCCACCCTGTTCAGCTTCGACATCGAGCTGTACTCCAAGCGCAAGCACATCGGCCCCGAAGAGATCGTCGGCCAAAACGTCACCCTAAAACTGATGGAGGTGGATGACGACACCTTCATGCAGAACAGCTACCGCCACATCAACGGCTATGTGCGCAGCTTTCGCGGCGAAGGCCAGGAGCTGCAGGGCCTGCGCTGCTACCGTGCCGAGATCGTGCCCTGGTTCTGGTTTCTCACCCAGACCAGCGACAGCAAAATCTTCCAGAACAAAACCGTCAAAGAGATCGCCACCCAGATCTTCAGTGAAAACGGCTTTACCGACTACCAGTTCAAAGTCGCCGGTCAACACCCGTCGCGTGAATACTGCGTGCAGTACCAGGAGAGCGACTTCAACTTCCTCTCGCGGCTGTTCGAAGAAGAGGGCATCTACTACTACTTCACCCACGAAGCGGGCAAACACACCCTCATCATCAGCGACCACATCGGTGGTTACAGCGTCTGTGACGAGGCGAGCGTCAACTACCAACAGGGCAGCATGAGCCCGCACACCGTCCACGCCTGGCGTCACAACTACCAGTTTCGCACCGGCCGCTACGCCCAGCGCGACTACGATTTCAAAAAGCCGAGCCACCGGCTGCAGACCGGC
>JAKSCN010000472.1 GCA_022360595.1 Chromatiales bacterium | reverse complement strand
CAAACAGTTGATTGAAGAGGCGGTTCAGCTCTCGGATGTGGCCAGAAAGAATGGCCTTCTGGCGCTGGAAGGTCAGGAGATCAGTAACGATTTTCTCCAGCGGGGGATTGGATTGTGCGTCGATGGCCATGATCCGGCGCTGGTGCAGAAACTGCTTAATAAAGATATTAGTCTGACTATTGAACGTCATGAAGTTGGTCAAAGGATGTTTAAGAATATGGCCACCATGGCGCCGGCCATGGGGATGATCGGTACCCTGGTTGGTCTGGTGCAGATGTTGGCCAATATGTCGGACCCAGCCAGTATTGGCCCGGCAATGGCGGTGGCTCTGTTGACCACGCTCTACGGGGCGATTATCGCCAACGCCTTTGCGCAGCCCATGGCTGATAAGCTGTCCCGTGCCAGTCAACTGGAGAAGACCAATAAATCGCTCATTCTTGAGACCATTGGTGGTATTCAGGAAGGCATGAATCCCCGTGTATTGGAGCAGTTACTCTCTACCTATCTGCCGACCAATAAACGTGCTCAGGATGAGGCAGAGTAGCCTGGCCTATGAATGATGAATGCCCTAAATGCGAAGCCGGCCTTCCGCCGTGGCTGGCAACCTTTGCTGATCTGATGTCGCTGTTGATGTGCTTCTTCGTGTTGCTGCTCTCTTTTGCCACGATCGATGCGGTGCGCTTCAAAAAAATGGCGGAGTCGATGAAAGACGCTTTCGGTGTTCAGCGTGAGATACCGGCGCCAGAGATCGTTAAAGGCGTCAGTGTCATCAAGCAGGAGTTCAGCCCGTCCACTGTAACCGAGCCTTCACCCATTAATGAGATTCGTCAGCAGACCATAGAGGAGGTAAAGGAAAACCTTGAAGTCAAAGATGGTCAGGGTGGTGAAATTGAAGTCAATGAAGAGATGAAAGAGGCGGTGCAGGAGCAGATTGAGAAAGAGGTTCAGGAAGAGGCTGATCTGCTGAAAGAGATTCTCAGTGAAGAGATTGATGAGGGGCTGGTTACGGTAGAGACCGAAGAGACCAAGATCATCGTCCGTATCCAGGAGAAAGGGTCGTTTCCATCAGGCAGCGCCTCTTTGGACCCCGGCTTCTTTGAAGTAATGGACCGGATCAGTAGTGCCGTGGCGGGCTCACCCGGTAAAATTGTTGTTGCAGGCCACACCGATGATGTTCCGATATCGACTTCACGCTTCCGCTCGAACTGGGAACTCTCGTCGGCGCGTGCTGTGACAGTAGTGCATGCCCTGATGAGAAACCCCGATATCGATGATGGACGAGTACTGGTGGAAGGGCATGCGGATTCACATCCCCTTGTACCGAATGACTCCTCAGATAACCGGGCTAAGAACCGCCGTGTTGAGTTGATTATTCTACGGGGTTCCGACCAGGATAGTGGTGAAGTTATCGATGTAATAGCGCCCCAGGGATAACCACCTTAAGAACTGAATAGTAGATACAATGGATAACGCCGAAAAAGAAATGCAACAGGATCGACGCCGTTACTTTCGTGTGGATGATGCGGTCAATATCAGCTACCAGGTGGTCGATCAGGGGCAGTTGCCTGAACGCATGGAGCGTATGGAGCAAGAGGTCAATGGTGATTTCACCGTGATGAGTAGCCTGGCGGCGATCAGCCAACAGATGGCCGGCGTCATGCACAAAGTTGAAGCCTATAATCCCGATATCGCCAGTTATCTCAAGGCGCTGGATAGAAAGATTGATATTCTCGGGCGCGCCTTTCTACTGCAACATAGTGATGTCTCCGAGCAAGCCACAAATATGGTCAATATCAGTGCTAGTGGTGTGGCGTTTCATGTGACTGAGCCGTTGGAGCCCGGTGCCTTACTGGAGTTGAAATTGCTGCTGTTCCCGTCATTTACCGGGATTTTGACCTTTGCTGAAGTGGTAGGGTGTGAACCGCTGGAAACCCCAGATGGAGAGTTTACCCATGCAACGCGGGTCAACTTTGTCCATTTGCGCGAGAGTGACCGTGATGTGATTATCCGTCATGTGATTCGCAAGCAGAGCGACATGCTGCGCGAGCAGCGTCAACAGCGTGAAAATGCTGAAGCCTAGTGTTGGCAGGCCCTGGCCTTAGAGCAGTGATTTAACGCATTCCAGGTATTTTTGCTCATCCGGCATAGTATTGTTGCGCTGAGCCTCCCACAACATCATGCCAAGACACTCCATCAACTGGTGCTCCACCTCGTGGGCATCCTGATACTTCTCCAGCAGTTGTCGATAGAGCGCGGTAATCCCCGCCGGGCGATCAGTGCTGATCTGTTCCGAGAGCCCGATGTGCATGGAGAGATGCAGAAAGGGGTTGGTTTCCCCCTGTTCTGGCAGGTAATCCCGGTCCAAGACTTTATCGGGTATTTCCAGCAATGCATGGTATTCGGGATGCTTCTTCACCACTTCCACGATCAACTGCTCCAGCGGCTGTAGTGGTTGCTGCTGCTTGAACTTGCGCCAGGACTCGGTAAAAAAACGGCGCATCTGCTCTCTATCGTTACCAAACATAATCGGTCCAGGGTAGGTTCAGTCGGATGTCTTCTGCTTATATTCACAAAGCTCTTCAATGATACAGGAACCGCAACGGGGTTTGCGCGCCAAGCATGTATAGCGGCCCAATAGAATGAGCCAGTGGTGGGCATCATGAAGAAACTCTTTGGGAACGAATTTAAGCAGCTTATTCTCTACCTCCAATACATTTTTACCCGGGGCAATACGCGTGCGGTTTGAAACTCGGAAGATATGGGTGTCAACCGCCATTGTGGGGTGTCCAAAGGCGGTATTAAGCACTACGTTGGCGGTTTTTCGGCCAACCCCCGGCAGGGCCTCCAATGCTTTTCGGTCCTCCGGGACTTCACCGTCGTAGTGCTCCAGCAGAATGGCGCAAGTTTTAATGATGTTTGCAGCTTTGCTGTTGAACAGCCCAATGGTCTTGATGTACGTCTTCAGCTTCTCTTCACCCAGCGCCAGGATTGCAGCAGGCGTACTGGCCATCGGATAGAGCTTTGCTGTCGCCTTATTCACACTCTTATCTGTTGCCTGCGCCGACAGAATCACTGCGATGAGCAGCTCGAACGGGGTGGAGTACTCCAGCTCCGTGGTAGGACTGGGATTATCAGCCCGCAGTTTTTCAAAGATCAGTTGGCGCTTGTCTCTATTCATGGGATACGGCTGTACAAGTAAATTGGGCGTGCATGATGGCGTGGTGCGGTCCGCTTTTCAAGCCATGTTTTTTCTGAAAAATAAAGCGATTAATTGGAGGATCATAATAAATACCAAATGGTTCACACTATTTAATTCTACCACGTCAAATTCCGTGTTATTCACGAGGGAAAGAGAGGTATTATGCGAGCCAATTATAAAAGTCCATGACTCTGGTGGTGTCTTTGAAGATGCTGCAACCGGGGGGGGTTGTAGGTCTGAAGCCGATCAGGGGGAATAGGGAGTTCTGCTTGAGTGGTTTGAGGTGTAAGAGTGGTAAGTCCCAAGGCAGATCGGAGCGGCTGAAGGCGAAGATCTGGATGGGAGCGGAGAGTGGTAGTTGATGGATGTGAAACAGCAGCATGTTTCCAGTGCCAGAATTCTGATGGCGGAAGATAACAAGATCAGCGGCATGCTACTCAGCAGGCTGCTGGAGAACCTGGGGCATGAGGTGCATTGGGCAAAAGATGGGCAGGAGGCCCTGGAGATGGCGACAGACTGTCGGTTTGATCTGGCGGTTGTCGATCTGCACATGCCGAGAATGGATGGTCTTGCCTTTACCATCAAATATCGCAGTGAAGAGACCTGTGGGGCGCGCTTGCCCATAATCGGGCTCACCGGGCTGGACAATAAAGAGATTCGCCAGAGCTGTTACGCCGTGGGTATGGATGAATTTCTGTTGAAACCTGTTGACCGTCAGATACTGAACGTGACCATTCAGAAGTGCCTCTTGCGTTAACAGGCCCTAGTCCCGTTTCTGAATGCTGTCGATTGTAAAGCCCCATACGCCCATAGCGCGTCGTTCGGCGATTCTCTCCAGAGCGTGGTATTCGAAGGGAGCGCCCGGTAAAGCCAAGGCCCAGCCCCGCCGAATGAGATAAGCGCCCAAATCCTCTCCCTCTGAGAAGTTGTTTCTATCCACGTAGCAGATTGCCGTAATACTGCGGTCTTGGTTGGTGCCTTTCTCTATACAGTGGACAAACCCCTGAATTCTGAAGTTAAGCGCCAAGGCGGCGCGTGAGCCACAGACCGGTGGATTAAAGAAAGTCTGGCAGGTGCGGTTGGTTGGAGGAAGATAGATGCCGTAAAGATGCACCATGCGGTTCCCCACCCGTAATGAACCATCCTCGCGCACAGATGCATAGCTGGAAAACTCGCGTGCTGAACCGGGCATGCTGCTCAATAGTAAACTCAATCCGATAACCACCACCAGCATCCAGTACAGCGCAAGTGGAGCAGGGCGCTGGGTTATCACTCTTTTTCCATGCTGAATACCAGGAAAAAATAGCCCTGTTGCGGTTGGGTTGTTGAGGGATTTCTGCATGTTACGTACCCCGCTGCCGGTACTTACGGATCGGGCAATTCGCTTCCCGATTGCTGAGTGGCTTCCTCAATTACGACTCGCTTATTTGAGGTTAGGTTCCCACTTGGCGCTTTCCCTGTTTTATGAACCGATCGACACTTGGGAATACCGTTCATCGGATTTTCTCCTCATCTATTTTTCCCGGACTATAGTGAAAAGGCTCCCTAAGTGTAGTAGCCGTGAGAGCAGGGATGTGTCTTTGTTTATATCTACTACAGGAGAACATAAAGAATGGATAGGTTAACTGTAGCAGTCTTACTGTTTGTGACTTCTTTGTTCGTTGCTGGAAATACATATGGAGATGACCGGGAGTTCACAGCGATACTGCAAGGGGCGCAAGAGGTGCCCCCGGTAGTGACTGAGACCTCGGGTGAAATCGAAGTTGAGTTTAATTCAGATTACACTGAGGCGGAGTTCGAGCTTGAAGTTAATGATGGCGTTGCTATTACCGCGGCACATCTCCACTGTGCCCCGGAAGGCGCCAATGGTCCTGTGGTTGCTTTCCTGTTTGGAATGATTCCCGGCGGTTTTGACGTCGATGATGAAATCGCCGAATTCACGCTGACCGATGCCAATATCAGTGCAGTAGGCGCCGACTGCGTACCGACAACAGGGATGGCTATTGGCGACCTTTTTGATCTGGCGGAGGCGATGAGGAATGGTTATATCTACACCAATGTACATTCCGTTGCCAATCCTCCGGGTGAAGTTCGCGGGCAACTCGCCGAGGAAGAGGATGATGACGATGATGAGGAGGATGATTGAGCGGTTGAGCGTGCTGGTTTAGTGTACTAATGCTCACTCACCGGACAGCCTGTACGGCACAGCAGTATAGAAAAAAAGACCGCTGGCTGTCCGGGGTTCTCGTGGACTGGCTTTAGTGGAGTTGCTCTATAGCGGAGACTTCACCGCGAATGAACTCTATTGTCGCCACCGTATACTCCTCACGACCATGCCTGTCGATCCAGACACTGTGGTATGCGATTCGGTGCCGTCCGCGGCTGTCGATGTAGCTGGTGGGAATGCTCATGTGGTGATAATAGGGGTAATAGCGGGTGCGCGTGTATCGCCAGACGGTCGTCACTGCCTCTTGAGTGGTGCGTGTTGAAACTGTATCAGGCGCACCCCATGCAAGCCTGACCATATCCGTGCTGAAACCGATATTGACCTGACCCTGGCGTACTTGTTGCTGGACTTCCGGCGGGAAGCTGTTGAAGATATCCTGGTTTTTGCTGATCCTCTTGTTGCGCATCTCTTGGGTCGAGGCACAACCGGTAAGGATGAAAGCGATTAATAACCC
Source organism: Chromatiales bacterium (assembly GCA_022360595.1). Lineage (GTDB taxonomy): Bacteria > Pseudomonadota > Gammaproteobacteria > Chromatiales > Chromatiaceae > BM503. The sequence continues at coordinate 7,801 of JAKSCN010000472.1, read as the reverse complement.
CACGGTCAACATAGTCCAACTTCTCATCCTGCCCTCCATCTGAATACACTGGTGCGTCACTGGTTTAATTATTCGACAGCGGATTCAATAAGTGTATCCGCAACGGGAGGAACTGTCTCGGGAACGGCCCTAGGTAACCCGCAGCCGCCACACACTCCGATCAGGTAGGCTGAGCTTCGCCGGTTACGACGGCCTCTTTGACTTTGCGTTTGCCCAATCTGTCGTCAATCACGTTCTTTAGCGCAATCATCAAGCCAAGGCCAATGAAAGCGCCAGGCGGCAGAATGGCCAGCAGCATGCCTTGAAAGTCATCGCCAAGGGTGAGGGTAAGATTCTGGGCGCCATCACCAAACATCAGATGAGCCTGGGAGAAAAGGGTACCCATACCGATGATCTCACGCATGGCGCCAAGCGCGACCAGTGCAAAGGTAAAGCCAGCGCCCATTGCCAGGCCATCTATTGTCGAGCGCAGCAGATTATTTTTAGAGGCGAAAGCCTCAGCGCGGCCGATAATAGCGCAGTTGGTGACGATCAGGGGAATAAAGATACCCAATACTTTATAGAGTTCGTAGAACCAGGCATTCATGCTCAGCTCCACGGCAGTCACGAATGAAGCGATTACCAGTACAAATACCGGCAAGCGCACTTCCGGTCTCACAAGGTTACGGATCAATGAGACGGTCATGTTAGAGAGGGTCAGTACCAGCAGTGTAGCCAGTCCCAGTCCCAGCCCGTTGATGGCGGTGTTGGTGACAGCGAGCAGTGGACAGAGACCGAGCAGGGCAACCAACGCCTGGTTGTTGCTCCAGAGTCCATCTTTAATCAGTCTGCTATAACTGCTCTCGGCCATAGGTGGTTACCGTCTCATTGGGCACTGGCGACATTGGTCACCGGTGTTTCAAATAGGGTCTTTGCGTGGTTATCGTAATAGAGCAGGGTATTTTTCACTGCATTTACAATAGAGCGCGGGGTGATGGTTGCACCGGTGAACTGATCGAAGTCACCGCCGTCACGCTTCACCTTCCAGCGGGTGATATTGGGGTTGCTCAGGGATTTGCCTTTAAAAGAGAAGATCCAGTCATCCTTCTCCTCTTCAATCTTATCACCCAGCCCGGGAGTCTCTTTGTGGGAGATTACCCGGACACCCCCCAGGGTTTTGTCGGCATTAACGGCGACCAACAGCTTGATCGGGCCGCTATAGCCATCGGGTACCGTGGTGGTAAAGACCGCTGCCACCGGTTTGCCGCCTTTGCGTCCACGATAGACCTGAATATCGTTACCACCGAGCCGATCCATGTTGGAGACCTGAATGACATCTTCAACAATATCGTTATCGATGGTTTCGGCGGGTACCAGAGCATGCAGGCTTTTTAATAGCGCTGCACGCTCATTGGCGGCAATGCGTTCGGCAGTCTGGTCATAAGTAAAAGCGACCAGACCCGTGCCACCAACGGCAAAGGTAGCCAACAGTAATCCCGCAATCAGAATAGGATGCTTATTCATTACCACCTCGTTCATGTCCGAAGACACGCGGTTGAGTATAGTAATCAATCGTGGGTGCTGCCATGTTTAATAACAAGACAGAGAAGGCCACCGCATCCGGGTAACCGCCCCAGGTACGGATAATATAGATCAGCGCACCAATGCTGGCGCCATAGATGAGCTGGCCTTTTTTGGTGGTGCAGGCGGATACGGGATCGGTCGCGATAAAGAAGGCGCCCAGAATAGTGCCGCCGCTGAAAATATGGAATAGCCCAAAGGGGTAGGCGTCCTGATCCAGAATATGGAATAGCATGGCAAATACCAGCAGCGCGCCGAGCATTGCTACGGGAATGTGCCAACTAATGATGCGTTTGTAGAGCAGGATCAGGCCACCGAGCAGATACCAGTTGCCGACCCACTCCCAACCACGACCGCCAAAATCACCCCACAGCGGGCTGTTCTTGATCTCACCGAGGGTGTAGTTGAGGTCGAGTTGGGTGCGCATCACATCCAGCGGTGTTGCCATAGTCAACGCATCCATGCCCAGACCCGCAGGCAGAGCACCGGTGAAGATGACGGTAAAGGTCTCAGCAAAGGAGAGTGGATTCTCGTTGAGCATCTCTGGTGGCAGCCAGGCAGTCATCGGAATCGGATAAGAGATCAACAGCAACACATAAGCGGCCATTGCCGGGTTAAACGGGTTGTAACCGATGCCGCCATAGAGTTGCTTGACCACAACGATGGCAAAGATCATACCGATCAGGGTCAGCCACCAGGGCAATAGTGGCGGTACCGCCAGCGCAAATAGTACGGCAGTAACGATGGCGCTTAGATCTTTAATCGCAGGGAGTGGATTACGGCCACGCGCTTTCAGCATAACCGCTTCACAGCCGACAGCCACCACGCTCGCGTAGATGATGTTGATCAGAGTGCCCCAACCAAAATACCAGACCATTGAAATGGTGCCGGGCACCAACGCCAGCAGCACCCACAGCATAGTGCGGGTCAGCGTGTTCGGACGCTCGGTATGGGGCGATGAAATCGTGGCAAAGCGCATTGTCTCTATCCGTCCTGCGGTTCTTTGCGGCTAGTCGGGTTGTCAGCGGTTGTAGGTGTATCGCTCTTGCGACGTCTGGCGTCGGCCTGAGCAACCTTGCGCTGCTGATCGGGGGTCAGGTTCTCAACGTTTTTCGGTGCAACGCCCTCTTCGGCCAGTTTCGCCTTTTTCTCCGCGGCCCGCTTCATGGCTGCTTCAATAGCAGCTTGTTTCGGGTCGGCTTTGTCCGCCGCCGCTTTCTTGGCCGGTGGCTTTTTGGCCAGGGCCTCTTTCTTTTTACGCAGCTTGGCTTTGCGTTCGGCCTCCAGACGCTCAAGACGGGCAACGCGCACCTCGTGGCGTTTTTTCGCGTGCTCGGCCTTGTTCTTCTCCTGCTCCTTGGCCCAACTCTCGGTCTTGGCGTAGCGGAAATACTGCACCAACGGAATCTGTGAGGGGCAGACATGGGAGCAGCAGCCGCACTCGATACAGTCGAACAGGTTGTACTCCTGAGTCTTCTCCAGATCCTTGGCGCGGGCGTACCAGTACATCTGCTGCGGCAGCAAGGTGACCGGGCAGGCCGCGGCGCACTGACCACAACGAATACAAGGGGCCGCTGCACCCGGATCGGGTGCCTCTGTGGCGCTGGCCGCCAGCAGGCAGTTGGCCGCTTTTGTGATTGGTGCGGCATCGTCATTGAGGGTGAAACCCATCATTGGACCGCCCAGAATCAGCTTATTCACCTGGTCGGTATAGCCGCCGGCCAGTTTGATCAGTTCGCTGGCGGGTGTGCCGATCAACGCTTCAAAGTTGCCTGGTGATGGCACACCTTCACCGGTAATGGTGACAATGCGTGAAATCAGCGGAATGCCGGACAGTACCGCATCCGCCACAGCCGCCGCCGTTCCCACATTGTGGCAAACCATGCCGAGTTTGGCTGGAATGGCGCCGGAGGGGACCTCTTTACCGGTCAGCACGTGGATCAACTGCTTTTCACCACCGCTCGGGTAGAGGGTCGGAATAGCCACCACCTCGACATGCTCCAGCTCCAGCTCGCTGACAGCCTGCTGCATGGCAGCGATCGCTTCGGGCTTGTTATCCTCAATGCCGATCAGCACCTCTTCCGGCTTCAGCAGGTGCATCAGAATCTCGATGCCGTCGACCACGCGATCGGCGTGCTCGCGCATCAGCATGTCATCGCAAGTGATGTAGGGTTCGCACTCGGCGCCATTGATGATCAGCGTTTTGATCCAGGTCTCCGGACCAGGGTTGAGCTTTACGCTGGTCGGAAATGCCGCGCCACCCAGGCCGACAATACCACTTTGGCGGATGCGCTCACGCAGTTCGGCTGGATCGATATTCTTATAGCCGGTCAGCGGCTCAGGCAGCTCGCCCCACTCATCCTTGCCATCACTTTCGATGACAATGCAGGGGCCGTGCAGCCCGGAAGGGTGAGGAATAATGTGCTCGGTGAGCTCAATCACTGCGCCCGAGGTTGGAGCGTGGACCGGTGCACTAATGTAGCCCTGAGCCTTGGCGAGCAATTGCCCCTTCAATACACGGTCACCGACCTTCACCAGCGGCGTGGTGATCTCGCCAATGTGCTGTTGCAGCGGCAGAATCAGCTTCGACGGTATCGGTGCTTTCTGCACCGGCTGGCCTACCGACTGGCGCTTATTGTCAGGTAGATGCAGGCCGCCGTGAAAACGGTAGAGTTTGCGTTGGCTGCCAGTGGTTGCTCTATTCTGCATACTGTCGCTCGCTAACTCGCAGGGTGGTTATCGACCAGTTCATGGGATTCGTTATTTGGAAAGGGCCACTTCCAATTCTCGGCGTCCACCTTCAGCGGCACCATGTCGATACACTCGACCGGGCAAGGCGGCAGGCAAAGTTCGCAACCGGTGCACTCGTCACTGATCACGGTATGCATCTGCTTGGCGGCGCCCAAAATGGCGTCGACCGGGCAAGCCTGGATACAAAGGGTACAACCGATGCACTCGTTTTCCCGGATCACGGCCACCGCTTTGGGCTTTTCGACCGCCGCTTCGGCATCCAGCGGCATAGGGTCGACACCGAGCAGATCGGCCAGGGCGATCATGGTTGTCTCACCACCGGGCGGGCACTTATTAATAGGCTCTTCACCACTGGCGATCGCCTCGGCATAGGGGCGACAACCTGGGTGGCCACACTGACCACACTGAGTCTGGGGCAGCAACGCATCGATCTTCTCTACAATCGGATCTCCTTCCACCCGGAAGCGAATGGAGGAGAAACCCAGCAGCAGACCAAAGGCCAGGGCGAGAGCGGATATGGCGAGGATGGCGACTAACATAACTACCCCAACCGCACCCTAATTGGCTACCAGGCCGGCAAAGCCCATGAAGGCCATGGACATCAGTCCGGCCGTGATGAGCGCGATAGCACTGCCCTGGAATGGCTTGGGCACATCGGCCACGGTAACCCGCTCGCGCACCGCTGCGAAGAGCACCAACACCAGTGAGAAACCGGCAGCGGCCCCAAGACCATAGAGTGCTGACTCGATAAAGCTGTGCTGCTCCTGGATATTCAGCAATGCCACACCCAGCACCGCACAGTTGGTGGTGATCAGCGGCAGGAAAATCCCCAATACCTGATAGAGCACCGGGCTGGTCTTGTGCATCACCATCTCGGTGAACTGCACCAGCACCGCAATCACCAGAATAAAGGCGATGGTGCGCAGATACTCAATACCCAGTGGAGCCAGCAGAAATTCGTTGACCAGATAGCTACAGACCGAGGCGAGGGTAAGCACAAAAGTGGTCGCCATACCCATGCCGATGGCTGTCTCCAGCTTCTTTGATACACCCATGAACGGGCACAGTCCCAGGAACTTCACTAATACGAAGTTGTTCACCAGGACGGTGCTAATGATGATCAGGGCGTACTCTTTCATCGGTTAGTCAAAATTCTCAGGTAAAGTGACGGCGCATATTAGGGCTTTAGTGTTCACTAAACAACCGATGATCCGCATTGATTATTCTTAATCGATACAGATCGATACAAAAATCGGCTATTTCACCTTCATGCCCGGTTCGGCCCCCTCATCAGGGTTCAGAATGAACAGATCCTTACCCCCAGGGCCGGCGGCCAGCACCATCCCTTCGGAAAGGCCGAAACGCATTTTACGCGGCGCCAGGTTGGCCACCATCACTGTCAATTTGCCCTCCAGCTCTTCAGGAGCGTAGGCCGACTTGATACCGGCGAAGACGTTACGTGTCTCGCCGCCCAGATCAAGCGTGAGCTGCAGCAGCTTGTCGGCGCCGTCCACGTGCTCGGCCTTGGCGATCTTGGCGATACGCAGATCCACCTTGGCAAAATCATCGAACTCAATGGTATCGGCAATCGGGGTGTCCGCCAGCGGGCCGGTCGGTTTAGCCTGGGCCGCTTCCGCCTTGGCCAGATCCTCTTTTGAATCGTCCACCATCGCCTCTACCTGTTTGGGGTCGATACGGGTCATCAGCGGTTTAAACTTGGCGATCTCGTGCCCGGTCAGTGGCGTCTTCAGGCTCTCCCAGGTCAATGGCTCCACCTGCAAGAAGGCCTCCGACTTCTCAGCGGTGGCCGGCAAAATTGGGCGCAGGTAGCCGATCAGGATTCTGAACAGATTAATGCCCATGGAGCAGACATCATGCAGCGCCTGATCCTGGCCCTCTTCCTTGGCGATTACCCAGGGTTTCTTCTCATCGATGTATTGATTGGCGCGATCGGCCAGCGCCATGATTTCACGCACCGCCCGGCTGAACTCGCGCTTTTCGAATCGCTCGGCGATGGAGTCGCCTGCGGCGATGAACTCATTCAACAGCTCGGGCTCGGAGATCTGATCAGAGAGCTTGCCTTCAAAACGCTTCTTGATAAAACCGGCGCAGCGGCTGGCAATGTTGACCACCTTACCGACCAGATCAGAGTTGATGCGGGCAGTGAAATCATCCAGATTCAGGTCGATATCTTCCACGCCTGAACTGAGCTTGCCGGCAAAGTAGTAGCGCAGGTACTCGGGATTCAAGTGGTTCAGGAAAGTGCGCGCCTTAATAAAGGTACCGCGCGACTTGGACATCTTCTGACCATCAACGGTCAAGAAACCGTGGGAGAAGATCGCCGTTGGTGTACGGAAGTCAGCACCATGAAGCATGGCAGGCCAGAATAGTGCGTGAAAGTAGATAATGTCCTTCCCAATGAAGTGATAGAGTTCGGCATCAGAGTCTTTGTTCCAGAACTCATCAAACTCCAATCCCTCGGTGCGGTCACACAGGTTCTGGAAGCTGGCCTGGTAGCCGATCGGCGCATCCAGCCAGACATAGAAATACTTGCCCGGGTGGTCGGGAATTTCAAAACCGAAGTAGGGGGCGTCGCGAGAGATATCCCACTCCTGCAGGCCCGCTTCAAACCACTCGTCCAGCTTGTTGGAGACCTCCTTCTGCAGGTGACCGCCTTTGGTCCACTGTTTGAGCATATCTTCAAAATCGCCCAGCTTGAAAAAGTAGTGCTCGGACTCTTTATCCACCGGGGTAGCTCCGGAGACAGCAGAGACAGGGTTCTTCAGCTCTGCCGGGGAGTAGCTGGCCCCGCACACTTCGCAGTTGTCGCCATACTGATCCTGAGCGCCACACTTGGGGCACTCGCCCTTGATAAAGCGATCGGGCAGGAACATATTCTCAACCGGATCATACGCCTGAGTGATAGTGCGCTTGGCAATATGACCTTTGTCGCGGTTGCGCTCGTAGATCAGTGTCGAATAGGCGCGGTTCTCGTCAGAGTGTGTGGAGTGATAGTTATCGAACCCCACGTTGAAGTCGGCAAAATCGGCCTTGTGCTCTTCGGCCACTCGGGCGATCAGCTCCTCGGGCGAAATCCCCTCCTGGCGTGCGCGCAGCATGATAGGGGTGCCGTGGGCGTCATCGGCACAGACATAGATACACTGATGACCACGCATTTTTTGAAAGCGTACCCAGATATCCGTCTGAATGTATTCCACCAGATGGCCAATATGGATGGGGCCATTAGCATAGGGGAGTGCGCTGGTTACCAGAATTTTGCGTTTAGTGCTCATATTCTAAATAGCTGATCAGTTGATCCAGTGGTTAAACTTACGAGTGGAAACAGATAATTATCGCACAGTAATAAGCGTTTGTGGCAGGTTATATCATCAAAACCTTATATGAATGTCTGCTCTACTGTGTGCGAGCGACTGCTCTGGGGGTAAAATAATTAAATGTCTGACTGAAATGGGGAGAAGCGAACTCATTT
>JAKSCN010000598.1 GCA_022360595.1 Chromatiales bacterium | reverse complement strand
TTCAAGCACATGGAGAAACCCCAGGCGAAAGGATAACTTATGGATACCAAGAATCAGAAAGTGCTCACTCCGCTGTTAAGTTTTTATACACCCAAAAAAATTGCTCAAAAGTAGTCTCTTTAGGAAGCTCCTTGGGCGGTGCAGCAAGTTTGCTCGGTGATAAGCCTATAGACGTAGATGGATATATTCTAGAAGCAGTTTACCCCAGTATTGAAAGCGCTGTTGAAAATAGACTAAAAGTCCGCCTGGGGACTTTCAGTGAAATACTGGCTCCCCTTTTGTACCAACAAATTCCTCTAAGACTTGGTATAACCCTCGATTTACTACAACCAGTGGCAGTTATAAAAACTGTTAAGTCACCGGTCCTTATCATGAACGGAACTGAAGACAAGCGCACAACAATCGAAGAAGCGAAGTCTCTGTATAACAATGCACCGCATCCAAAAAAGTTTGTTCAAATAGATGGGGCATCTCATACTGACTTGTATAATCACAACAGTGATCTGTATAAAAAAGTCGTGCTTGATTTTCTGTCTAAGTACGTTGATTAGCTTTCCACAAACAGAAGGGCTGCTTTTGCAACCCTTCTGTTTTTCTATCACTATCTACGCCGCTTCCTGCTCAGGATCCGCATTGAGCAGCAGATAATCAAAAGCAGCCAATGATGCCTTGGCGCCTTCACCCATGGCAATAATGATCTGCTTATAAGGCACTGTCGTTACATCACCGCAGGCAAAGATTCCGGGTTCACTGGTTCTGCCACGTTCATCGATGACCACTTCACCATATTGGCTCAACTCAACAACATCTTTCAGGAAGCCGCTGTTGGGCACCAGGCCAATCTGGATGAAGACGCCCGCCAAATCAACGGTCTCGATCTCGTTGGTTTCACGGTTCTGGTACTCAATACCGGTGACTTTGCCATCTTCAGCAACGATCTGTTTGGTTGCCACATTTTTCAAAATGGTGATGTTGTCGCGTGCTTTGGCCTGATCGATCAGCACCTGGTCCGCTTTAAGTTCTGGTAAGAACTCAAGTACCGTCACGGATTTCACAATACCGGCCAGATCCAGTGCTGCTTCAATGCCTGAGTTACCTCCACCGATAACCGCCACATCTTTGCCTTTGAAGAAGGGGCCGTCGCAGTGGGGACAGTAGGCGACACCGTTGCCGATATTCTCTTTCTCACCCGGCACACCCAGTTCACGCCACTTGGCGCCGGTGGCAATAATGATGGTTTTGCTCTCAATCACTTCACCGGAGGAGAGGTGAATTTTTTTGATATCGCCTTTCTCAATTTTTTCGACACGGAAGTGCTCCCTGGTGGTGATATCGTAGTCATTCATATGAGCTTGCAACGCACCGGCCAGCTCAGGTCCAGTTGTTTTAGACACAGAGATGAGGTTCTCGATACCCATGGTGTCTTTCACCTGTCCACCCAGGCGATCGGCAATCATGATCACTTTCAAACCTTTGCGTGCTGCGTAGATAGCTGCCGAAACCCCACCGGGGCCACCGCCAACCACGGTGACATCCTGCACGGGCAGTGCTTCTGTTGGTGTAGCAGCACCCACACTAGGGCTTTGTTCCATGAGCTTTTCCAACAACTTGGCTGTGTCGACCTTACCGTTGGCGAACACTTTGCCATTCAAAAAGACAGTCGGTACGCCTTGAATATCGTTGGCTTCAATCAGCTCCGGGTAGACACCGCCATCGATGGTCTCTGTGGAGATATTCGCGTTAAGCATGGCGAACTGATTCAGCGCCTGCTCCACGTCAGGGCAGTTGTGGCAGCTCAGGCTGACATAGACTTCGAACTTCAGCTCATCCTGCACATTGGTGACGATGCTTTTGACGCTCTCATCCAACTTGATAGGCGTACCGGATGAGTGCAGCACTGCCAGCACCAGCGAGTTGAACTCGTGGCCACTGGGTATACCTGAAAAGCTGATGCCGTTGGGCTTGCCGTCCACTTCCAGCATGAAGCTGACCGGGCTGCGCAACTCGGGCACATCACGCTCTTCAACATTGATTCTGTTGGAGACTTTGGCGAAATCGTTCAGAAACTGCAGGAGTTCAGCACGTTTTTCGTGTTCGCCTGTCTGCACAACAAACGTGACATCATTTTCCATATTGGCGGTGTACCCCATGAGGGCTTCTTTTATCTCTTTGGTTAACATGCTTCGCTTTCCTTTCAACTTCTGATTAGGCGATGGGCAGTACGAGACTGCCCATCTACTAGGGCTTAATATTGGTTGGGATTAGATTTTTCCGACCAAGTCCAGGCTGGGCTTCAGAGTCTCCTGACCCTCTTCCCAAGCGGCGGGGCACACTTCACCATCGTGATTGGCAACATACTGGGCCGCTTTTACCTTACGAACCATGTCTTTGGCGGAGCGGCCGATACCCAGGTCATGGATCTCTGCCACTTTGATGATGCCTTCCGGATCAGCCAGGAAAGTACCGCGCAGCGCCAGCGCCTCTTCTTCGATCATGACGTCAAAACCGCGAGTGATTCGGCCGGTAGGATCACCGATCATGGGGTATTTGATCTTGCCGATCGCTTCGCTGCTGTCGTGCCACGCTTTATGGACGTAGTGGGTGTCGGTCGATACGGCGTAGACTTCCACGCCCAACTCCCGCAGCTCTTCGTAGTGGTGCGCCATATCTTCCAGCTCGGTTGGGCATACGAAGGTAAAGTCGGCCGGGTAGAAGACAAAGATGGACCATTTACCGAGTACATCTTCATTGGTGATGGTTTTGAACTCACCATCGTGGAAAGCTTCTGCGGTGAACTCAGGGATAGATTTGTTGATCATAGCCATTTTGGGAATCCTCTCGGTTTTTGCTGTAAACAAGGGTTAGAAATTGTGTTGCTGAGGCCTCTGCTTCAGCGTTGGAGAGAAGATTACAGAGGTTGATCGATTATATAAATCGAATAAAATAGATAACTACATTCGATTATTTAGATCATTAAGATGATTTCACTGAAACAGATCAATTACATCCTGGCGGTCGAGAAGACCCTCCATTTCAAGAAGGCGGCAGAACTCTGCTCTGTCTCCCAATCGGCGCTCAGCACCGCCGTGACGGAGATGGAGAAGCAGCTAGGATTTCAAGTGTTCGAGCGGGACAACAAGAAGGTGCTAATCACCGCCCTGGGCAGACAGTGCCTGGACAAGGCCCGGCAGATCAAAATCCAGGTGGAAGATCTTCAAGCCCTGGGACAAACGACAAAAGCCCCACTGAGCTATCCCATGTCACTCGGCATCATCCCCACCATCGGCCCCTATCTGCTGCCCAAAACACTCCCCGAAGTGCGGCAACAGTATCCGAACTTCCAACTGCATATCATTGAAGAGCAGTCCCACGTGCTGGTCGAGATGGTTAAAAACGGCGATCTGGACACCGCCGTGCTGGCACTGCCTTACGACATAGAAGGGCTACTGGCTTTCGAGTTCTGGGACGAGGACTTCTATTGGATAGCCCACCGGGACGAGAACCACGCTATCCAACAGGAGATCACCAGTGAAGAGCTGAAAGAGTCCCACCTGATGCTTCTAAAAGAGGGGCACTGCCTGAAAGATCACGCCCTGGCCGCCTGTAAGCTGCGATCAAGCGAGACCGACAACTCGCTGGCATCAACCAGCCTGAACACACTTATCCAGATGGTCTCCGGCCGCATGGGCACCACCTTGGTCCCGGCCATGGCGCTCGATCAATTGCTGGCCGGCAACACCGAGCTGAAAGCGGCCCACCTGAATGAACCCGGCCCCCACCGCCGTATCGCCTTTATCACCCGGCCCAACTACACCAATCTGAATCAGGTGGAGCTGTTGATGAAACTGTTCCGTCAGCAACTGCAGGAAGAGTAACCGCAAAGACCCGCCAATCAGACTGCTGAATGGGAACTGAAAACAGTTCATTCCGCCACGTTCAATTTATTGGATCATGAAATTCATGATAATCCAATTTATTAATAGTGCACCTCTCACTACGCTTGGATTACACGGTCAGTGATGACCGGACAACGTTCTTTCACCAGTTATGAAATGAGGTAAACCAAGATGAGTGATAAGCCGACAAAATTGACCATGACAAACGGGTGTCCCGTAGCTCACAACCAGAATGTCATGACCGCTGGGGCGCGAGGGCCAATGCTGTTGCAGGATGTCTGGTTCCTGGAGAAGTTGGCTCATTTTGACCGCGAAGTGATTCCCGAGCGGCGCATGCACGCCAAGGGGTCGGGCGCCTACGGCACATTTACCGTAACCCACGATATCAGCCGGTACACCAAGGCGAAGATATTCTCCGAAGTGGGCAAGCAGACCGAGCTGTTCGTCCGCTTCTCAACCGTGGCGGGTGAGCGTGGCGCAGCCGATGCCGAGCGCGACATTCGCGGCTTCGCGGTGAAGTTCTACACCGAGGAGGGCAACTGGGACCTGGTAGGCAACAACACCCCCGTCTTCTTCCTGCGTGACCCACTGAAATTCCCCGATCTGAACCACGCGGTAAAACGCGACCCACGCACCAACATGCGCAGCGCCCAGAGCAACTGGGACTTCTGGACCCTGCTACCCGAGGCACTGCATCAGATCACCGTAGTGATGAGCGACCGCGGTATACCGCGCACCTATCGCCATATGCACGGC
>JAKSCN010000288.1 GCA_022360595.1 Chromatiales bacterium | reverse complement strand
CCCAACTGCTCCAGCACCGCGACAAATTCATCACCACCCAGACGGGCAATGGTATCGCTGGCGCGCACACAGTTCTGCAGACGTTTACCCACCTCCACCAGCAAAGCGTCACCAATGCTATGGCCCTGGGTATCGTTGAGAGTCTTGAAGTTATCCAGATCCAACATCAGTACCGCACCATAATGAGCATTGCGGCGGGCGGTCGCTAACGCATGATCGATACGCTCTTTCAGCAACCACCGATTGGCCAGGCCGGTAAGCGGATCAAATAGGGCCAACTGGCGAATCTGGTGCTCACGGCACTTTCGCTCAGTAATATCCCAAGCGTAGCCATGCCAGAGGGTACTGCCGTCGGGCAGACGTTCCGGTGTGGCGTGCCCTTCCACCCAGATCTCACCCTTCTCGGGATGCTGCACCCGATACTCATCGCGCCAGATCCCCAGCTCCTGACCGGATTGGTGAATTTCACGTTTTACCCGCAGTACATCTTCATGATGCAGGGTGGCAAACACCGGACTGGCGTCATCACTCACAAGCTCGGGGTTAATACCGTATGTCTCCTCCATCCCCTTGCTGGCATATGGAAAGTGAGAGGCGCCGTTGGAGCCAAGTTGAAATTGATAGATACAGCCGGGAATGTGCTCCGAAAGTTTTTCCAGGCGGTTACTCAGCTCCTGGCGCTCGGTAACATCCTGAATCGTGCCGGAGAGCATGATCACCTGGCCCCGCTCATCCAGCCGCGCCACCGTCTGTTGCAGTACCCGGCGCTCACTGCCATCCGGGCGAATCAAGCGGTACTCCACGGTATTCGGTTCACCGCAACGGCGAGCCGAGCGCAGCGCTTTAACCACTGTGCGGCGATCTTCAGGATGGATGAACTGCAACGAGTCATTGGGTGTGGGAACAAAAGTACCGGGGACCACACCGCATACTCTGAATACCTGATCTGAACAGGCGACACTGTCGCTCTGCAAGCACCAGCTCCAATCGCCCACCAGCGCCAGCTCTTGGGCGGCCAGCAGGCGCTCGCGTGTCATGGTCAATTCAGAAACCGTCTCTTCAAGCGAGCTGATAGCATGGCGAATGCGCTTCTCCAATGGCCGGAAGATGAACAGCGCCTCCAGCAACAGCGTGAACAACACTGCAACCCAGATCACCAACTCCAGGTTTTCAATACGCAGAATCGCCTTGCGGCCGATCTTTTCGTACTCCTCAACCGCGGCATCGAGCATTGGCTCCAGCACATGCGGACCATAGGTGGTCAAAAACAGATAGGCCGCAGAGCCGCGATGCAAGTCGCTCATATTCGTGTTGTAAAGCACATTGGCGCGTTCAAGAAAGTTCTCTACCGCTGCGTCGAGACCCACCATCGGGTCCTCATAGATAGTGCGCAGATTCTCGTTGATGACTGTCGGAATTCCCTGATCGGCACCTCCATGGCGTAAGGTGTTGTGGGCGGCCTTCATCTTATTCAGGGTCCGCCCCACCTGGGCGCGCGCCATGTGAAACTCTGCTTCATCGTTGGTAGTGGCCATCAGGCTGCCAAAATAGGCAATACGGTTGGCCAAGCCCGATTGGTGTCCGGCCAGATTGACCAGGCGGGAGAAATCCCGCTGCTCGGATACAATCCGCTGCATCGTGATAAAGGAGGCAGTAATCAGCAGCGCGATCACACTCAGTCCGATCACATACTGAAAGCGAAGACTTTGTACTGTCTTGACGGTCTTCATGGCAAATTCAGGTCCAGGACAGGGAAAGCACTCTACCAAACAATCCATCGGAAACTGTATCAAACGGCCCCCGGCCCCCAGTTGACAACAGCGTCTTGCCTTTTACGATGCTAACTATGCGATAGTTAAATGAATTTTTTATGACAAGAATGGAACATAAGGTTAAATACCCGTATCAGAACAATTCATTAACTTACTGGTTTTTGGAGACATTAGCCGCCATCTTACTTGGCGCAACCCACCTACACTCCCAACACTAACCACATTTTTCTTATTGGCCCACTCAACGGCCTCTTAAATAGCCACCGACCTGGTTTCAACGCTTTTTTTCTATAAATATTAAAGTGATATTTGCGATCCCACCGTGGGTAAGCCACACTCTCTACTAAATGAGATGCAATTCCTTTATATATGTAGGGCTAAATTTGAAGAGAGGAGGGCCGATGCCTTATCTGAAAGAGCGCAATCCCGTCAAAGTCGGGACTGCATGATAGTAAGCATGCGCCTAATCACTACATGACGGGGGGAACCAGGGCCTGTTAACACTAATTAATATAGTAAAATAGCTGTTTGACTCGCGATCTGCGATGGAGCGCATAAACGCGAGTGAAGGGAGAGTTATAACGCCCCATAAGGTCAACACCTGATGAGGCGCAGGAATAGTGATGTCAGAAAGAATTCCACCCATTGTGTACGTGTCCCAAGTGACGGCCCCCTTCCAGTGGCTTTTTGTATCCGACAACGCCAGTGAACTGCTGGGCATCGAACCCGCCATCTGCTCGGAAGGCAAAATGCTGTGGGACAAACACATCCACTCCCAGGACATTCCGTCTGTTATAGAAGCGTATCAGCAAGCGAAAGACAACCAGCCGATCTCGATTGAGTACAGAGTAAAGGGTAATTCAGGAGAATCTGTCCTATTGAAGGACGAGATTCGGATCCTCTCCGATAATAAGGGAGAAAGGACAAAGCTTGTCGGCCAGCTACGCCCCGCCAATCAGCAACTCAACACACAAGAGGCGCTACGCATCAGTGAAGCCAGCTTGCAAAAAGCCCAGGCCATTGCCCATCTCGGCAGTTGGTACTGGGATATCACCTCCGGATTACTGACCTGGTCCGATGAAACCTTCCGAATTTTCGGCAGCACACCACAAGCGTTTGAGCCCACCTATCAACTGTTCCTATCAGCCGTACACCCTGAAGACCGACAATCTGTCGAGAAGGCGGTAGCCGCAGCCGTCAAGGAAAATGTGGACTACTGCATTATTCACCGCATCATTCTGCCTGAAGGTGAGATCCGAACCGTACGTGAACTTGGCGATGTAGAGCGAGATGCACAGGGTGTGCCTCAGTCAATGACGGGCACGGTACAGGACATTACCGATCAGAAACGCCTGGAAGAGAAATTGCGCGAAGCGGCTGTTGTGTTCGAAAACACCTCGGAAGCGGTCATCATTACTGACAGCGAACAGCGTATTATCAACGTCAACGGCTCTTTTACCCGTATCACCGGCTACACCCCGGAGGAGGTGCTAAACCGCAAACCTCAGCTACTCAGATCCGGCAAACACGATCAGCAGTTTTACGCCTCACTTTGGGCCAGTGTAACTAGCGCCGGTTTTTGGCAGGGAGAGATCTGGAATCGTCGCAAAGACGGGGAACTCTTCGCAACCTGGCAGAACATCACCGCCGTGACTGACCAGGATGGATCAATCATCCAATACATCAGCATCTTTTCCGATATAACCGATCGCAAGCTGGCCGAAGACCGTCTCCACCACCTGGCCCATTTCGATATGCTCACAACGCTGCCGAATCGCCTGCTCTACAATGACCGTCTTACCCACGCGCTGCAGCGGGCACATCGCCACCAGGAGAATGTGGGGCTGCTATTTATCGACCTGGACGGCTTCAAGCACATCAATGACAGCTTCGGCCACCAGACAGGAGACCACATACTGCAAGCCGTCGCCAAGCGCTTGAGCACCTTGGTGCGCGAAGACGACACCGTCGCACGCCTGGGTGGCGATGAATTTACCGTCATTTTGGAGGACCTCCAGGAGATCGAAGACACCTCTTTTGCCGCGGAACGGATCATCGACGCTTTCAACGAACCATTCGACATAGATGGCCAGAGCTTCTTGGTAACCGCCAGTATCGGTATCAGCATCTACCCCCAGGATGGCGAAGATATCGAGTCACTCAACAAGAACGCCGACGCTGCAATGTACCGGGCGAAGGCGGAGGGTCGCAATAACTACCAGTTCTACACCCGTTCGTTGACCTCAGATGCCTACGAGCGCATTCAGCTCACCACAGCGCTCCACCACGCGGTGGAAAACAATGAACTGGTTATGTTCTACCAGCCTCAGGTCAACCTGAGAGACAACAAAATCATGGGATTTGAAGCGCTTATCCGCTGGCAACATCCCACCAAAGGACTCATCGCACCCGACAAGTTCATCCCTCTGGCCGAAGAGACCGGGCTGATTGTCCCGATCGGCGAATGGGTGCTACGGGAGTCCTGCCGCCAAGCACAGGCCTGGCGTCAACAGGGGCATCAACAGTTGCAGATCGCTGTGAATATTTCGGCAGTCCAACTCCGGCGTGAAAACTTCGTCGACTCTGTAAAATCAACGCTCATCGACACCGGCCTACCGGCCAGCGTCCTGGAGCTCGAGTTGACCGAAAGCACCATCATGGAGCACATTGCCCAATTTGCCGAGAGCATGGCGCAACTGCAATCCCTGGGGGTAGCCTTGGCCATCGATGATTTTGGCACAGGCTACTCCTCTCTGAATTACCTCAAAAGATTGCCTATCAACACCTTGAAGATAGACCGGGAGTTCATATGGGGGATTCCCAACGACCAAAATGACACCGCTATCACAGAGGCTGTGGCAGTGCTCGGCAACGCTTTGAAACTCAAAGTGATAGCCGAAGGCGTTGAAACCAAGCGCCAGCAGGATATGCTGATTTCAATGGGCGTCACCACAGGGCAGGGTTATTTTTTCGGTAAGCCACATCCCGCCACACACTGGAATAACCTGCTTGGCCTGAATGCAGATTTCAGCAATAGTTAGGCCCTAAGAACTCTCCGCACTGTGTTGAGCCCCCAGCTTGACATAGTTAGCCGCCACATACTCCAGATAGTCACGCTCCTGGGCGGTCAGCTCACGCACCTTTTTGGCCGGTGAGCCGCGCCACAGATAGCCACTCTCCAACACCTTGCCCCCCGGCACCAAACTGCCTGCAGCGATAATCGTGTAGGGTTCAATCACCACACCGTCCATGACAATGGCTCCCATGCCGATCAGGCAGTGGTGCTGAATCTCGCAGCCGTGCAACATCACCTTATGGCCGACTGTAACGTCATCACCGATCAGCAGAGGGAATCCGCCCGGATTGAAGTCACTGGCATGAGTAACGTGCAGCACTGAGGCATCCTGAATATTGGTGCGCTCACCGATACGAATTTGGTGAATATCACCACGCACCACCGTCAGCGGCCATATCGATGATCCGGCGCCAATCTCCACATCACCAATCACCACCGCACTCTCATCCACCCAGGCATCAGCGGCGATCTTGGGGGTATTTCCGTCGAAAGTACGAATATTAGCCATATTGGACTCCAAATGAGAGGGTGTAACAGGTCTGACTACAACAAAATGATATACTGCTGAACGATTAAGTCCATGGGAGAGTAGAGATGGTAGGCACCTTTATCCTTTTGGGTATCATCGCGGCAGTTATCGGCTACGGGGTGGTGATTTACAACAACCTGGTGAGCCTGAAACACGGTGTAACCAAGGCCTGGTCCAATATCGATGTACTGCTCAAGCAGCGCCACGATGAGCTACCCAAGCTGGTTGAAACCTGCAAGCAGTACATGCAGTACGAGCAGGATACGCTGGAGAAGGTGATGCAGGCACGCGCTGCCGTGCACACCGCGCAACAGCAAGGCGACATGGGTGCACTGGGCGCCGCCGAGGGCCAGCTCCGCCTTGGACTGGGTAATCTCTTCGCCGTCGCCGAGGCCTACCCCGACCTGAAAGCCAACGAGACCTTCCAACATCTGCAGAGCCGCATCAGCGGTCTGGAAGAGAGCATTGCCGATCGACGCGAGTTCTATAACGAGAGCGTGAATAACAACAATGTGCGCATCGAGCAGATTCCTGATCTGTTTGTGGCCCGCCTCTTCAACTTCAAACAGGCCGACCTGCTTGAGTTCAGCGAAGAAGAGAGGCAGGACGTTGACCTTAAATCACTGTTTAACGGATGAGTATTACCGAGCAGATGATCCACCTCTCCACCGGCCAGTTCTGGTTCTTCTTTGGGCTGGCGGTGGCGGCCTCGCTGGCCGGGTTCTACTTTGCTTTCCGTAATCTGCGCCGAGCGCGCATCATTGAGGATATCCCCACCGCCAGAATCCGCTCCGCCCAACAGGGCTACGTGGAGTTACATGGCCAGGCCCGGGGATTGCCTCCCAAACTGCAGATCGCACCGCTCAGCACTACCCCCTGCTGCTGGTTTCGATACAAGATAGAGAAACGTCACGACAAGGGCTGGCGCACGCTCGAAACCCAGAGCAGCGGCGCACCATTTCTAATCGATGACGACACCGGCGAATGCGTCATCCTACCGGAAGGCGCCGCCATCACAGCCAGCGACAAACGGGTTTGGCACGGCAACAGCCGTTACCCGACAGCCCATCACAAGGAAAAGTCGCACAAAAACAGATCCACCCTCCAGCAGGTCAGCGAATTTTTGACCACCGATCTCAGTGAGATGGCGGGTGACCGTTACCGCTATACCGAGGAGTATATCTACCCCAATGATCGGCTCTACGTGATTGGGCTGTTTAAAAGCCTGGACGAGATGGACCACTCTCAGTCACGCCACGCTCTCAGCCGAGAAATTTTGCGTGAATGGAAGAGCGACCAACCCCAACTGCTGCACCGCTTTGATCAAAATCGGGACGGTAAAATCGATCCCGCCGAATGGGAACAGGCGCGCCGGGAGGCTCAGCAGCTCGCGGCTGAGGAGTATCAGCAGCAGTTAAGCGGGCAGACTCTGCACAGCATCAGCGCCACCGACTCCAGCAATCACCCTTTTCTCATCTCCACCCTACCTGAGTTCAAACTGGTAAAACATTACCGTTTCTGGGCTTTTCTGTCCGCGACACTCTTTTTTATCAGCGGAACCAGCGCCGTGATGATGCTCGCTTATGGCGTCAACTAAGACCTATTGAAAATAGGTATTAGATAATAAGAATTTAATGCCACATAATGGGGCACAACAGAGAGTGGATATAATCTGCTCACGAGTTGGTGTCATCGTCATTGAAAGGCCGCTATGCGCCATAAAGTTATCTGGGATTGCTACCGCTATATGTATGGAGTGCTTATGTCCAGATACGGCATACCGCCAATCGCCTCGGACAAGTGTTTTATTCTTCAGGATGGACGAAGTTGCATAGACGGATCTTAATTCTCCTACGGCCACTATGCGCCTGGGTAGTGGCCTTGATGCCGTTACCAGCAGTCGCGCAGGTTGAAGAGGCGGATATGTTGAGAGCGGCCTTTGTCTATAACTTTGCCAAATATGTTGAGTGGCCAAAACCAATTTATGGTGGCGCGCAGTTTGAACTCTGCCTGTCAGGCAGTGACTCAGTGATCGAAGCCCTGCAACGTCTTAAAGGGCAGAGCGTGCAGCAGCGCAAAGTGACCACCCGCGTGTTGCACTTCGGCGACGATTACAACGGCTGCCAACTGCTGTTCGTAGGCCGTTCTGAGGAGTCGCGATTAAAGTCACTGCTTGCGAACCTGAAGAACATGCCGATGCTCACCATCAGCAATATTCCCGGCTTCGCAAAGAGCGGCGGCATGATCGAGCTCTTTCGGGAAAAGAAAAAGCTGCGCTTCGCAATCAACCTGGACGCCGCACAAAACTCCGGCCTCAGTATCAGCTCGCGCCTGTTGAAACTCGCCCGCATTGTCGGTGATAAACGTTGAGGAAGGGGCTGCTTTGAGACTATTACGCAACCGATCAATCAGTCAAAAGTTGATGGCTATCATGCTACTCACCGTGAGCATCGTGCTGCTGCTCAACGCCACCATCTACATCACCAGCGAGGTGCTCTCCGACCGCACCACCTTAGAGGAGCGCCTGGCGTCGATGGCAACCTTGCTGGGGGCAAACAGCACCGCCGCCCTGCACTTCAATGACGCCAATGTGGCAGGCGAAATCCTCAGCTCACTCAAAACCCAGCAGCAGGTAGAAGCGGCGGTCATCTACACCCCTGAACACAACTTCTTCGCCCAGTATGTGGCTGACCCCAACACCCTGAGCGATAACTGGGATGAATTACGTATTCCTGAAGATACCCTGCTGCTTTACAACAGTCTCAGCGATGGGCGGCGTCTCACCTGGAGCGCAGGCTCGCACATCCACCTGCTGCAGCCCATCTTCTTTGAACAGGATGAGGCCCCGCTGGGTATGATTCACATCATCGGCAACCGGCAGGAGATGGACAAACGCCAGCTCAATCTCCTATTCACCTCACTACTGTTGATGGCCGCCTCAATCATTCTGGCATTCCTGATCTCGGGGCGATTGCAGCGGGTCATCACCGGCCCGCTGTCCAACCTGCTCGGTACCATGGACTCGGTAGCCCAAAAGTCCGATTTTTCACTGCGCGCCAAACACAGCGGCAACGATGAGGTCGGCATGCTGATCCAGGGGTTCAACAGCATGCTGACCCAAATCCAGGAGCGCGACAACGAGCTGGAGCAGCACCGCATCAACCTGGAGGAGCAGGTCAAACAGCGCACCTCCCAACTGGTTGCCTCAATGTCCCGTTTCTCAACAGTGGTGAACTCTATCGATGCGATGATCTACGTGGTCGATATGGAAACCCGCGAAGTACTGTTCATCAATCAACCGGGCAAGGACCGCTTTGGCGATGTGGTCGGGCACGTCTGCTGGAAGGCACTCCAGGTCAATCAGACCGGCCCTTGCAGCTTCTGCACCAATGACAAACTGGTGGACGAGGATGGTGAGCCGACCGGCCTCTACGCCTGGGAGTACCAAAACACCATCAGTGGCCGTTGGTATTCCATACGCGACCGTGCGATTCCCTGGGAGGGGGGACGTCTGGTGCGGCTGGAGATCGCCACCGATATCAGCGATTTAAAGCAAGTACAGCTCGACCTGCAAAAGGCAAAGGAGCATGCCGAAGCGGCCAGCCGCGCGAAGAGTGAATTCCTGTCGCGAATGAGCCACGAGATCCGCACCCCAATGAATGGCATCATGGGTTTTACCGGACTACTCAGCAACACCAAGCTGGATGAGACCCAGGCCGACTACCTCCATACCATCGATGTCTCGGCCAAAAGCTTGATGGCGATCATTGATGATATTCTCGACTTCTCGAAGCTTGAGTCGGACAAGCTGGTTCTGGAGAAAATCCCTTTTCACCTCGCGGAGGTGATCGATGAAGTGCTGATGCTGCTCGCCCCACAAGCCTACGAGAAGGGGTTGGAGCTGGTGAAGTTCATCGATGACGACGTACCCTGCCACCTGCTTGGCGACCCCGGCCGCATCCGCCAGGTTTTGGTCAATCTGCTCAACAACGGCGTCAAATTTACCGAAGAGGGCAGCGTCTCCATCCGCGTCGAGCTGCAGCATCAGTTCCAGCGCGATGTTGAACTGCGCATCACAATTTCCGATACGGGTATCGGCATCTCCAAAGAGCAGCAGGAACACCTGTTTCAGGCCTTCAGTCAGGGTGATAGCTCAATCACCCGCCGTTTTGGCGGCAGCGGCCTGGGGTTGGTCATTGCCAAGCGCCTGCTCAGTCTAATGGGCGGCGAGATCAACCTGGAGAGTGAAGAGGGTCGGGGCAGCCACTTTATCCTGACCCTGACGGTAGGCCGTCCTGAAACGGCCGCCAATCCACCCAAACGCCTAACCGGCAGCCGAATTCTGGTCTACGAAAACAACTACCTGATCGGACATCAGCTTGCACGGCAGCTACAGACATGGGGCGCTGAAGCAGTGATGGTGAGATCTACCACGGAGCTGCTCCAACACCAACAAGAGAGTAACTGGAACCTGCTGCTGTGCGGCCTGAATCAACCGGAGTCTTCACAACAGGGATTTCCAGCATTTCTGGATAAGATCACCAAGCCGGATGATCTGCCGCTGGTGGTTATGGTCAACCAGACCGACAGCGATAAACTAACACGTCTGCAGCAGCAAGGAGCTACGCTGGCGCTCGCGAAAGTGGAACCCGCCACCAGCCTGCTGCGTAAACTGGAACGTCTGATCCACAACATCACCGAAGACAACAACAGCGTCAAACCAACCAGCACCCTGTTCAGCAACACCTGCATCCTGGTCGTGGATGACAACAATATCAACCTGACACTGGCCGCCACCCTGTTGCGCCAGCACGGCGCTCAAGTCATTGAGGCCCGTAGCGGTCAGGAGGCTCTGGAGTGCTACGCTGAAGCGGAAGATCGATTCGACCTGATTTTGATGGATATTCAGATGCCCGGTATGAGCGGCACCCAGGTGACCCGCCATCTGCAAGAGCTGTATGGCCCTGCCAGCTTGCCACCCATTATCGCCTTGACCGCCCATGCGCTCCCCAACCAGCGCCGGGAGTTCTTGGATGCCGGCATGAGCAGCTGTCTGGTGAAGCCCTTTACACCGCAGAAACTCTATCAGGTATTGGAGCGTTGGCGACAGAACAACCGGGACTGAAAACCTCCGGCAATGGGTAAGAAATAGTCGATAATAATCTGAAATAAAAGCATATACCTGACCATTAACCAAGGTTGTCAGACGCCTGCACAGGTTGTTATCCTGGATATGTATTAGCGCAAGCCAGTATTTATTACTGGCACAAACCCACACTGAGCCGCAGCGACAGAAAATATAGATGCGTAAAGATCACGCCATACTCAGCCATCGCCGTTCGCTCTACCTGAGCACCCTGATACTTCTAAGTAACAGTGCTGTCTGCGCCAGTGATCTGCCGCTCTTCGAGGAAAAATTCAACGACTTGCTGGCGCTACCGATCGAAGCACTTATGAATCATGAAGTGACGGTCGCCTCGCGCTACAATCAACGCCTGATCGACGCCCCCGCCACAATCACCGTTATCGATCGCGAGCAGATCGATCAGATGGGGGTGGACAATCTCTCTGAACTACTTGCCCGCGTGCCCGGTATTCAGGTCGACTTCGACTCCAACACTGCCAACCGCATTCCGGTCTTTAATGTACGCGGCCAATATCACGCCCATGTCCTGATTCTACTCGATGGCGAAACCATCAACGACCACGTCAACCCGAAACCCGTGATCTTCGCCCGCAACCTGAGCCTCCACCACCTGGAACGGGTAGAGGTGATGCGCGGCCCCGGCTCTTCAATCTACGGCAACTCAGCCTCAGCCGCGATTATCAATCTGGTCACCCGACACGACCTGAACGAGGTCACCGTCGAAGTCGGTCAGCACGGCGCCAAGCGCGCGGCTGTCGGGCTTTCAAAAGGGAGCCACAACAGCAACGTACACCTCTTTTATGAGCACCTGGGGGACGACGGGCAGCTCTATAGCAATCTGTTTGACCGACATGGACTCACCAGCATCACGGAGGACCCAAAGCGCTCTTACACCCTGCACCTGACAGGCCACTATGAAGGATTATCCGCCAGCCTGTTCAGAACCCACATGCGCCAGGAGGATTTTTACCTGTTTGGCGGGCTGGGCAATGGCGACAACATCGACCTGAGCACCACCTCGGTGATCAATCTCGGATACGAGACCGACATCAACAATACGCTCAAGGCCAATTTCAAACTGGGCTACCGCCACTATAAAGACAAGGCACTTAGCTTAAGTGACACCTTGGGCCCGGCGCCCGATCTGCTGATCGGCCCCTACTTTTCGCATCAGGTATTCAGCTTAAGCTCCCACTTTGTCTGGGAGCTGAATAAGCGCCACACCCTCTCAGGGGGAGTCTCCTACGAGCGGGCCGACTCACCTGATGCCTACACCTACTCGAACTACGACGTGCGTACCGATCCCCCCACCTATCTGGGCGATCCAACCGTACTGGAAGATCCCGATTTCCGCTTTATCGCCGATGTCACACGGAAAAACCACGCGCTCTTCATGCAGGACGAGATCAGCGGCCACAACTGGAAGCTGACCCTTGGCGGGCGTTACGACCACTACAACGACACCGGCAGCCGCTTCAGCCCCAAGCTCTCGGCAATCTACTGGCTGGATACCAACCAGCAGATCAAATTCCACTATGGCGAGGCATTTCAGGCGCCGGTGATGGCGCGCATGTACAACGCCAACAACCCAATGACCCTGGGCAACCTGGAGCTGGAACCGGCGGTGATCAGAACCTTCGACCTGGGCTTCAACAAATTCACCGAAAACTATGCCGCCAATTTCAATGTCTACTACTCCCAAGCTGATGACATCGTCCTTGCGGTGCCTACCGAGACAGGGAGTCAGTTGCAGTACCGCAATGTCGGCAACCAGCGTACCGCAGGCGCGGAAGTGGCCCTCACCTTGCCCCTCACCAACGAAGCCACGCTACGGCTCAACTATCAACACATATTTGAAAACGATTTCAGCGCTTCCCAGGCTTCCGACACACCCTCACCCGTCGATTTCGTGGCAGATTCAATCGCCTCCTTCGATTTCAACTACAAACGTAACCGCTGGAACTTCAATCTGAACGGTTTTCTGCACAACGGCATAAAGGCAATACCGGAGGAGGGCAGCGTCGTTGTGGTGGATACCAAGGTGCAGTATCAATTCTCACCCAATTTCACCACCTACATAAAGGTTAAAAACCTATTTGATGAGGAGTGGTTCTCGGTCGCCCCAGCCAATGGCCTGGGGATGACGGACGACGGTACCATCATCCGCGCCACACCTAACCGTGGCCGCTGGATCTACGCCGGTTTCACCTACCGATTCTGATTAGGGCCTAATATTTGCCCAGGGCTTCAATAATGGCCCTGATCAAGGCATGACTCGCGACTAATAGTCGCTCCCGTGGCGAGAAGCACAACGCGGAGCAGCATCATTATTGATGCCCTATCCTGTGAATGTCAGAAAGTTAGGCCGATGAGTGCCGGGTTCATAGCACTAATTTGATCGTCACGGTTGACTATCGCCCGCCCTACCCTAATATCCTCAACTCATATAGCACCCATTCTCCGCCAGGCAATCATGCCCAGGCCCTTTTGAGGTTAGATTTACATGGACAACCCTTTGCTCAACATCAGCGGCCTGCCGCCCTTCTCCGTCATTGAACCGGAGCACGT
>JAKSCN010000074.1 GCA_022360595.1 Chromatiales bacterium | reverse complement strand
GAGGCCCACGAGCGCAGCCTGAATATCGATTTTTTACGT
Organism: Chromatiales bacterium; assembly: GCA_022360595.1. Classification (GTDB taxonomy): domain Bacteria; phylum Pseudomonadota; class Gammaproteobacteria; order Chromatiales; family Chromatiaceae; genus BM503. Next base: position 1,310 of record JAKSCN010000074.1, on the reverse strand, counting down.
GGATATCTGAACAACCTGCTGCCCAAGCGTCCCGATCTGAAGGTGATCATCACTTCGGCGACTATCGATCCTGAGAAGTTCTCCAAGCATTTCAACGATGCACCGATCATTAATGTCTCAGGACGAACCTATCCGGTGGAGGTGCGCTATCGTCCCCCGCAAGAGGACTCCATCAGTGAGCGTGACGATGTACTGCAGCAGGCGATTGTGGATGCGGTTGATGAGCTGTCACGGATCGATCGCGGAGATATTCTGATTTTTCTGAGCGGTGAACGGGAGATCCGCGAAACTGCAGAGACACTCCGCAAACATAAGCTGCAGCTTACTGAACTCTATCCCCTCTATGCCCGACTGGGGCCCGCAGAGCAGTCGCGGATATTTAAATCCAGCGGTAAGCGCCATATTGTCCTGGCCACCAATGTGGCGGAGACATCACTGACAGTACCCGGCATTCGTTATGTGATCGATGCCGGCTATGCGCGTATCAGCCGTTACAGCCATCGGAGCAAGGTACAGCGTCTGCCGGTGGAACGGGTCAGCCAGGCCAGTGCCAATCAGCGTAAAGGGCGTTGTGGCCGTGTTGCTGAAGGGGTCTGTATCCGTCTCTATGAAGAGGAGGATTTTAATAGCCGGGCCGAGTTCACCGAGCCGGAGATTCTGCGCACCAATCTCGCTTCAGTTATTTTGCAGATGAAGATCCTCGGTTTTGGTGAGATCGATAAATTTCCCTTTGTCGATGTGCCTGATAAAAGGTTGATCAAAGATGGCTATCGGGTGCTGGAAGAGATCGGAGCGGTTTCAGCCGACAAGCAGATTACAAAAATCGGCCAACAGTTGGCCCGCTTGCCTGTCGATCCGCGCATCGGGCGTATGCTCTTCACCGCGGCGCATACCCACTGCCTCAATGAGGTGTTGATCATTGCGGCGGCACTGAGTGTGCAGGATCCGCGTGATCGCCCGATGGAGAAGCAGCAGCAGGCGGATGAGGCGCACCAGGAATTTCAACATGAGGAGTCAGATTTTCTCAGTTACCTCAAGCTTTGGGAACACCTTGAGGAGCAGCGCCGTCATCTGAGCAAGCGCAAATTTATCAACTACTGCCGTAGCCGCTTTCTCTCCTGGACACGGGTGCAGGAGTGGCACGATATTCACCACCAACTGCGGGGCCAGATGCATGAGATGGGGTTCAAGGAGAATCAGGCCGAAGCCGGTTATGAGGAGATTCACAAGGCGCTGCTGACGGGGTTATTGAGTAATATCGGTCTTAAGTCGGGTGGAAAAGAGCGTGACTATCTGGGTGCGCGCAATAG
>JAKSCN010000650.1 GCA_022360595.1 Chromatiales bacterium | reverse complement strand
TCAGTCTCACCCAGGCCATGGTGGCCTGTGGTAAGCGGCTGAACTGGCCAGACGAAGCCATGGTTCTTGATAAACACTGCATCGGTGGGCTGCCGGGCAACCGCACCACACCGCTCGTGGTGTCCATTGTCAGCGCTGCGGGACTCACCATCCCTAAAACCTCCTCGCGGGCGATCACCTCTCCCGCCGGTACTGCGGATACTATGGAGGCACTGACTACCGTCAATCTGGAGCTCAATGAGATTCAACGTGTAGTGGCTGAGACCCATGCCTGTCTTGTTTGGGGTGGCGCTGTCAACCTGAGTCCGGCCGACGATTTGTTGATTCGCATTGAACGGGCCCTGGATTTGGATGGTGAAGGGCAGTTGATCGCCTCGGTTTTATCAAAAAAAATCGCTGCCGGTTCCACTCATGCGGTGATAGATATTCCCGTCGGCCCCACCGCTAAAGTGCGTTCCCAGAACGACGCCGATCGCCTTTCCTCACTCTTTACCCAGGTGGGAGCCGCCTGTGGTATTCAAATTCGCTGCCTTATTACGGATGGTAGTCAGCCGGTTGGGCGTGGTATCGGCCCGGTAGAAGAAGCGCGGGATGTGCTGGCAGTATTGCAGCGCGAGCACAGTGCACCACAGGATCTTCGGGAGCGTGCCTTGTTTCTGGCTGCACATCTGTTTTCACTTGCTTATCAAGAGCGTTATGAACAAGGGCTGGAAAGAGCGATCGCGATTTTGGATGAAGGTAAAGCCTGGCAGCAGTTCCAGCGCATTTTGGCCGCGCAGGGTGGGATGAAAGCCCTGCCTGACGCCAGCTACCAACATACCGAAGCGGCCACAGCAGCGGGCACACTTACCGCTATCGACAATCGTCAACTCGCGCGTCTGGCGAAGCTGGCAGGCGCTCCGGCGACAGCGGCTGCGGGGTTGCGTCTACATGCTCGAGTCGGCGACAAGGTCACCGTCGGACAACCTTTATTTACGCTCTGTTCCGATACGATCGGAGAGCAACAGTATGCGATGGCGTTTTATCGCCAATCGACAATTTTTACGGTCGAGAAGGAACGATGAGCGAGGCGATGGCTGTGAAAGATAAATCTCCAGTGGTGTTTTCCCTGAACAATCATCCGTTGGCTGAGTCACTCAGTAACGCGATTGGTGGTCAACCTGGCGAGTTTAACGCTCGGCAGTTTCCTGATGGGGAGTCCTATCTGCGTATTCAATCTGATGTAGAAAATCGCGCCTGTATTGTGGTGGCTGATCTGTCACACCCAAACATCAAATATCTGCCGTTGTTGTTTTTATTGGAAACACTGCGGGAGCTGGGAGCGTCGCAAGTGGGGTTAGTGGCGCCTTACCTCAGTTATATGCGTCAGGATCGCCGTTTTGTCGATGGGGAAGCGGTTACTTCACGTATTTTTGCCAAGTGCCTTTCTCAACATGCTGATTGGCTGGTTACGGTCGATCCACATTTGCATCGCTATCATTCTCTGGATGAAATCTATTCCATACCCAGTCGTGTTGTGCAAGGGGCTCCGGCATTGGCGCACTGGCTCAAAACGCAAAGCAACCTACTGTTGGTAGGGCCCGACAGCGAAAGCGAGCAATGGGTTGATGAGATTGCTGCCTTTAGTCAACATCCTTTTGTGATTGGAGAAAAGCAGCGCTTCGGGGATCGCCAAGTCGAAGTGATGCTGCCCGACATCAACGAATTCAGGGATAGAACGGCAGTGATTATCGACGACGTTATTTCCAGCGGGCAAACAATCCTGGAATGCGTTAAAACACTTCGGTCCAAAGGTATCGACAACATTCAGTGCGTGGCGGTGCACGGCATATTTGCCGATCACTCCGATAAAACCTTACTGGCCTCAGGCCTGAGCCAACTGGTCACATCCAATACCATCCCCCATCCTTCCAACGCTATTGATATTACGTCGCAACTGATTGCGCCCGTTATCAGCATGCTTAAATTGCCAGGAAAATCATTATGAAAATTACCTTTGTCGGCGGCACCGAGACCGTTACCGGCTCAAAATTTCTGCTGGAAACTGAAACGACAACCGTATTAGTCGATTGCGGTTTGTTCCAGGGCTACAAGTGGCTGCGGGAACGCAACTGGCAAACCTTGCCCCTGGACATCGACAAACTGGATGCGGTGCTGCTCACTCACGCACATCTGGATCACTCCGGTTATATCCCGGTGCTATACAAGCGCGGCTTTCGCGGCCCGGTGTTTACCCATCACGCCACTAAGGCCCTGTGTCAGATTTTATTGGCCGACAGCGGCCATATCCAGGAGGAAGACGCTAAGTATTACAGCAAACATAAATTGGGCAAGCACGCGCACCCTGAGCCGCTTTACGACCGTCAAACGGCGGAAGCCAGCATGAGGCTATTTCAGTCTGTGGAGTTTGATGAACAGATCGAGGTCGGGGATATCCGTTTTTATTTACAGCCTGCCGGTCATATTCTCGGCGCCGCCAGCATTATCGTTGAAGCGGAAGGGAAACGAATCGGCTTTTCTGGTGATGTCGGTCGCTTCGATGATGTGCTGATGAAGCCTCCTCGGCTATTGCCGGAGCTGGATCTGCTGTTGATGGAGTCCACCTACGGCAACCGCCGGCACGACACCCAAGATCCGTTTCAGCAGTTGGCGGAAATTGTTAACCGTGTCGCCAAAAGCGGCGGCGTGCTGCTAGTCCCGGCCTTTGCGGTAGGGCGGGCGCAGGCCTTGCAACATCTGTTGGCGACCCTGATGGATCAGGGCGATATCCCCAAAATGCCCATCTATCTCGACAGCCCCATGGCGATCAAAGTATCGGATATTTTCTGCCAGTTCAGTGATCAGCACCGGTTGAGTCACGAGCAATGCTACCGCCTATGCGATGGCGTGACCTATACCCGCACGGTGGACGAATCGAAGGCGATTGCCGGACAGGCTTTCCCCCATATTGTTATCGCTGGCAGCGGCATGGCTACCGGGGGTCGTATTCTCCACCACTTCAAACGCCTGTTAGGCAGTTCTAAAACCACGGTACTGTTTACCGGTTATCAGGCGGGCGGCACTCGCGGCGCAAAAATGCTGGAGGGTGTTGATGCGGTGAAAATCCACGGAGGCTGGGTACCGTTGAGAGCCACTGTCAAAGTCATCTCCGGTTTGTCGGGGCACGCAGACTACCTCGAACTGACCCAGTGGTTACAGCAGTCAGCGCTGACCGATACTACTCGAATTCAACTGATTCACGGTGACCCGGAAGCCCTTGAAGGCCTTCGGGTGCACTTGCAGGAGCACACCACGTTTGCGGTGAATGTGGCGGGTTATCGCGATATTTTGCGCCTGTAATCGAAGAGATAATCCACAGCGGAGAAAAAGTTATGCAAATTGAAACCTTAAAAGATGTGCTGCACTGGACCCGGGAATTTCACCAACACCTCAGCCAGTGTTTATCCCACTGTGCGGACAAGAATATGGATGAACGGGCCCGGATGATCCTTGCGTATCTGTCCGATCATGAGAAGGCACTGACCAAGGTAGTCAGCGGGTTTGAAACCTCAGGCGACGAGCATGCACTGAATACCTGGTGTTACGAATATGTGGCAAAGCACCCCATCGTTCGGCATGCGCATTGCGACGCGCCCTTTGCCGAGCTGGATGCCACGCAAATCATGGAGGTGATAGTCGATCAACACCAGCAGGTGATTGAACTGTATCGCTATCTCGCCTCCAGGGCGGATATCCCCTCTGCCAAAGAGTTGATGGAATCACTCCGGTCGCTGGAAGAGCACGAAATGATGCGTATGGCGCAGTCTGCCAACCGGTTCGGGGATTTGTAGAGACACTAATTTCTCACAGATACACCACCATAAACGGAGGAATAATCATGACACTTAATGCGTTCAAATTCGGGATGGCCAGCGCGATTACCGCGGCGATACTGTGGCTGGCTTGCAGTCTGCTGGTGATGTTAATGCCTTCCATGATGTTGTCCATGTCCGGAGAAATGGTGCATATGCAACTGAATGAGATGGGTTGGCACTTGACT
>JAKSCN010000645.1 GCA_022360595.1 Chromatiales bacterium | reverse complement strand
CTGGATACCTACCAGGCCCAGCGGCGAGGCGGTAAGGGTAAATCGGCGACAACCACCAAAGACGAGGACTTCGTCGATAAGCTGTTTGTTGCCAACACTCACGACACCATTCTCTGTTTCTCTAGTCGTGGTCGTGTCTATTGGATGAAAGTTTACGAGCTGCCCCAGGCGAGTCGAAACGCCCGTGGTAAGCCGATTGTGAACCTGTTGCCGCTGGAGGCGGGTGAGCGCATCAACGCGGTACTGCCGGTGCGTGAGTATGATGAAGATAAGTTTATCTTCATGGCGACCAGTTCCGGTACAGTGAAGAAATGCCGTCTCACCGACTTTTCTCGTCCACGCTCCAGCGGCATTATTGCCGTCGATTTGCGTGAGGATGATAACTTGATTGGGGTGGCCATTACCGATGGCGAGCAGGATGTGATGCTGTTTACCTCAGCCGGCAAGGCAGCCCGCTTCAACGAATCCCAGGTTCGCCCGATGGGCCGCACCGCTTGTGGTGTGCGCGGTGTTAAGCTGGAGGATGACCAGAAGGTGATCTCCCTGATCATCGCCCAGCCCGATCAGGCGGTACTGACGGTTACCGAGAACGGTTTTGGTAAGCGTACTGATGTGGAGCAATATCCCGTCAAAGGCCGTGGCGGTAAAGGGGTTATCTCCATCAAGACTTCCGAGCGCAACGGCGATCAGGTCGGTGCGGTATTGGTTGATGAGACCGATGAGATTATGCTGATCACCAATGGTGGTACGCTGGTTCGCACCCGAGTCTCCGATGTCTCCCTGATGGGACGCGACACCCAGGGTGTGATGATGATTCGTCTCACCAAAGATGAAAAACTGGTGGGGATCGAGCGGATTGAATCGCTGGATGGCGATCAGGATGATGATATTGGGGAAAATGCTGACGACGTCGCCGATGATACATCTTCATCGGATGATTCTGAAGAGTGATTTTTGTTATAAAACAGACAATTAAGCTGGAGAGTTAATCATGTCTCGCGTATATAACTTTAGTGCCGGCCCAGCCGCGCTGCCCGAAGAAGTACTGAAACAGGCCCAGGAAGAGATGCTGGACTGGCGTGGCAGCGGCATGTCGGTTATGGAGATGAGCCACCGTGGTAAAGAGTTCATGTCCATCGCTGAGCAGGCAGAATCAGATCTGCGCGAACTGATGGCGATTCCGGATAATTACAAGGTACTGTTTCTGCAGGGTGGAGCCTCCGGCCAATTCGCCATGATTCCACTGAATCTGCGCAAAAAGGGCGTCTTCAACTATCTGAATACAGGCTCCTGGTCCAAGAAAGCGATTGCCGAAGCTAAACGTTACGGTGAAGTGAATATTGCTGGCGCCACACCGGATGGTGAGTTCACTGTGCCTGCCCAGGATAGCCTGAGCATTGATGCGAGTGGCGACTATCTGCACTACACACCGAACGAGACTATCCAGGGTATCGAGTTCCCGTATATCCCCGAGTGTGGTGATATGCCGCTGATCGCGGACTTCTCATCTACCATCCTGTCTCGTCCGGTCGATGTCTCCAAATACGGCATCATTTATGCGGGTGCTCAGAAGAATATCGGCCCGGCCGGTCTGACAGTGGTCATCATCCGTGAAGATTTGATTGCTGATGATGCTGGTGATGCGCCGACCATGATGACCTACAAGACCCATGCTGGTAGCGATTCCATGTACAACACGCCGCCCACTTACGGTTGGTATCTGGCGGGTCTGGTGTTTGATTGGCTGAAACGCAACGGTGGTCTGACCGCGATGGCCGAGGTCAACGAGCGTAAGGCCAAAGCGCTTTATCAGGCGATCGATCAGTCTGGTTTCTACAACAACCCGGTTGACCCCAACTGCCGCTCCTGGATGAACGTGCCTTTCACCCTGGCCAATGCTGAGCTGGACGCCACCTTCCTGGCGGAAGCGGGTGAAGCAGGTCTGAAGACCCTGAAAGGGCACCGCTCTGTCGGCGGTATGCGCGCCAGTATCTACAACGCTATGCCGGAGGCGGGTGTTCAGGCGCTGATCGAATTCATGGCCGATTTCGAAAAACGCAACGGCTGATCAGCATTCAGTAACCGTTTGGCTGGGCGACTGCAGCGCGGTCGCCCGGTTTACCCTGGCAGAGTTCCCTGTAATCTCTCAACATGCACTGAAACCTGACGGGCTGCCAGCTATAACTATCATAAGACGTAGGGGGTTCCATGTTTAAAATTCTTACCTTGAATAACATTTCGGTAGCGGGGCTGGATCGACTGCCCAGAGACAAATTTGAAGTGGCATCGGAGATATCTCATCCCGATGCGGTGCTGGTGCGCTCGTTCAAAATGCACGATATGGAGATCCCGGAATCTCTGAAAGCGATCGGCCGTGCGGGTGCTGGCGTTAACAACATTCCCGTCGCGGCAATGACCGAGAAAGGTATCCCGGTATTCAATGCACCCGGGGCCAATTCAAATGCGGTAAAAGAGCTGGTGATCGCCGGCATGTTGCTGGCGGCACGAAATATTGGCCAGGCCTGGAACTTCTCTCGTGAGCTGGAAGGCGAAGATACTGAAATCGGCAAAAATGTTGAGCAGGGCAAAAAGAACTTTGTCGGTTTCGAACTGCCCGGCCGTACTCTGGGTGTTATCGGCTTGGGCGCAATCGGGGTCAAAGTGGCGAATGCGGCCCGTGCGCTGGGCATGAAAGTGGTGGGTTATGACCCGACCATCACCGTGAAATCTGCCTGGAAACTCTCTGCCGATGTCGAACAGGCGCTGAGTGTTGATGACCTGATCGCCAAGTCTGATTTCATCACCTTCCATGTACCGCTGATCGACTCCACCCGTCACATGATCAATGAAGAGCGCCTGAAGTTAATGAGGAAGAACAGTGTTCTGCTCAACTTTGCCCGCTCCGGTATCATCGATGATGAAGCGGCAGTGAAGGCGCTGGATGATGGTCATCTATATGCCTACGTCTGTGATTTCCCCAGCAACCTTCTCAAAGATCACCCGCGCTGCATCACCTTACCGCACCTGGGGGCATCCACCCGTGAGGCGGAGGAGAACTGCGCCATCATGGTGGCTGACCAGGTGCGCGACTACCTGGAGAATGGCAATATCACCAATTCGGTCAACTTCCCCGACATCAATCTGCCGCGCAATGGCGGACACCGTCTGCTGGTGGTCAACTCCAATGTGCCGAATATGGTGGGGCAGATTTCAACCGATCTGGCCGAAGGTGGTCTAAATATTATTGATATGTTGAATAAATCCCGCGATGAGATCGCAGTTACCCTGATCGATGTCGATAAAGAGCCGGATGAGACGACAGTTGAGCGAATCAAAGCCATCGATGGCGTCTTATCTGTCCGGTGTCTGGGTTGCACTAAAGACAACGATTAAGAATGATGCAAGGCAACAGGGTGGGTCACAAACAAAAAGGCAGGGTATGAGCGACCAGAACAAACTCGAGGATATCCGTGAACGGATCGATCTGTTGGATGTTCAGATCCAGGATCTGATCAACCAGCGTGCCAGTGCGGCCAAAGAAGTGGCTGAAATCAAGCTGGAAGCGGATAAGGACGCCTTCTTTTACCGCCCTGAGCGGGAGGCGGCTATTCTTCAACTGGTGAAAAAGCGCAATCAGGGTCCGATGGGTGATGAGGATATGGCGCGGCTGTTCCGTGAGATCATGTCCGCCTGTCTGGCCCTGGAACAGCCGATGAAAATCGCTTTCCTGGTGCCGGAAGGGACCTTCACCCAGGCAGCGGCGCTGAAGCACTTTGGTCACTCGGTCATTACTGCGCCGATGGGCTCGATCTCCGATATTTTCCGCGAGGTAGAGTCGGGCACAGCCCACTATGGTGTAGTGCCGGTGGAGAACTCCACTGAGGGGGTGATCAATCATACCCTGGATATGTTCATCAACTCGCCACTGAAGATTTGCGGTGAGGTGATGCTCCGTATCCATCATCATCTGCTCAGCGTCTCCCCCGACCTGCAGGCGGTGAAGCGGGTCTTCTCGCATCAGCAGTCGCTGGCCCAGTGCCGGCTCTGGCTGGATCGCAATTTGCCCCATGCCGAGCAGATTACGGTGGGTAGTAATGCGGAAGCGGCGCGTCTGGCCAAAAGTGAACCTGGATCAGCGGCTATCGCCGGT
>JAKSCN010000506.1 GCA_022360595.1 Chromatiales bacterium | reverse complement strand
TCATGCTGTGGTCGATCTCCAGATTACGCCGTGTTGCAGCATCGATAATGATGGCGTCTTCGCGGCGCTCTACCGACAAACCGCGAATGTGGGGCAGTGCGCTGCGCTGGGTTTCGCCTACGTATTGAATAAGCGCCCCTGCCGCAACCACGGCCAGAGGCAGATCGGTACAGCCGAAACCGCCCAGATCCTTGGTACCGAACTGATCGGTAAGCAGCCGCGTGGCGCTCTCATTGTCGAAGTGCCAGACCGGCCGGCGGGTGATGCCACACGCTTTCGGAAGCGGGTGTTCGTCGGATAGCTCCTCTGAGATAAGCAGTTCAGCAGGTTTCAGGCGCTCCAACTCACCGCTCAAGGCCTCTTGGCCGGTGAGCTGCTGAATCACAAAACGGCCGCTGCTGACATCCAGGGTCGCTAGCCCGAAATGGCCGCCGTTCTCGAAGAGGGCGGCGAGCAAATTGTCGCGTCGCTCCTCCAACAGAGCCTCATCGGTAACGGTACCGGGCGTAACAATACGCGCCACTTTGCGTTCAACCGGGCCTTTACTGGTGGCCGGGTCGCCCACCTGTTCGCAGATTGCGACCGATTCGCCTAACCGTACCAACTTGGCCAGATAGCCCTCAGCCGCGTGATAGGGCACCCCCGCCATCGGGATAGGCTCGCCTGCGGATTTGCCCCGCTTGGTCAAGGTAATGTCGAGCAGCTGGGCGGCCTTCTCGGCATCGCCATAGAAGAGCTCGTAAAAATCACCCATGCGGTAGAACACCAACATGTTGGGATGTTCAGCTTTGATGCGCAGATACTGCTGCATCATTGGCGTGTGGGTCTGTTGATCGGCCTTTTTAGACATAGTGGTGCTGCGACTGCTGAGAGAAATCAGATCAAATTATTCAAAGGTGTAGTGCTTCTCTACATCTTTCAGAATTTTCCAGGTGCACTTCAGCCCGGCGGGAAAAGTGATCAGATCGCCACGGCCGAACTCCTGAGGCTCGCCGCCTTCAGGGGTGACAATAAATTTGCCGCGCAGAATGTAGCAGACCTCCTGACGGTCATACGACCAGGGAAATTCAGAGACCTCCTTCTCCCAGATCGGCCAATCAAATACGCCGAGAATATCCAGTTTGGCAGGTGAGGCTTTGTGTTCGCAAAGAATCTCCATGCGTAATCCTTATCGTTATCGATGACTTTATGAGGAGGGCAAGTTTAGCGGAATTTTGGTATCAGTGTCAGACTTGCTTAGCAGTTCGAATAGAGCTAATGAGTCGCATTTTTCTCTGATCCAGTGAGATAGACACTTGCTCTTTAGGAGGGGCAAAGAACAACGTCATCCATGGTTTTATGGATACGGCTTTGTTGCCAGTCAAATGATTGTTCCATGCTCTAACTAGATTTTTCTATGCGATGAGCCGAATAGAGAGTAATATTTGGCTCATAATATGATTCAAATGGACTGAATAATCGGCTCATGTATATCTGGCAACAACCTGAATGGAACCCATTGCGGGGAAAAGGGCAGAGTAATTCTCTGCCCCCGGCCTTTATCTGGCAAATTGCTGAACTGCAAACGCAGCTGAATAAAATTCGCCTACTGCAAGGCCGTTTGTTGGGGCAGTCCGATCTAGTTATGCCTGACGCTGACCAGCAGGCCCATATGGATGCTTTGATCCAGTCGGCTCTTAAAACGAGTGAGATAGAAGGGGAAATCCTTAATCTAGGGTCAGTGCGATCCTCGGTAGCTCGTAAACTCGGCCTTGAGAACGCGGGCTTTGTTACAGACTTAAAAGATCCACCCGGTACCCCTCAAACCAAAGCACTGGTTAATCTTCTGCTGGAAGCCACGCAAGTAAGTGGTGAGGGGGGGCAAATTACCCAACATACTTTATGTCAGTGGCAGGCTGCCTTATTTGCCGAACCGCCACTGCTGAGCGAAATTCGTATCGGTGAGCTGCGTGGGCAGCACCCCATGCAGGTGGTTTCCGGGCGAGTGGATCGCCCTATCGTTCACTTTGAGGCACCGCCCCGGGAGCAGCTTGATCAAGAGCTTGAGCGGTTTATTCACTGGTTTAACCATCCCCCGGATGAATTGGATTTACTGCTACGGGCCGGTATTGCTCATCTGTGGTTGATCACTTTGCATCCTTTCGATGACGGCAATGGTCGAGTTTGCCGGGCCGTGACCGATCGCGCCTTGGCACAAGCTGAGCGATCCAGCATCCGTTTCTACTCATTGAGTGCCGCCATTATGGCGCGTCGCAATGAGTACTATGATCAGCAGGAAAGAACCCAAAAAGGTGATTTGGATATTACGCCTTGGCTAAGTTGGTTCCTGTTTGTTTTAGAAGATGCCCTAAATCAGGGGTTAGCTCGCTTCCAACGTGTGGTGGATAAAACCCGCTTTTGGCAACGGCACAGCCAGACTGTACTGAGTGAAAGACAGATTAAAGTACTAAATCGTCTGCTCGATGGTTTGGGTGAGGAGTTTCAGCAAGGCATCAACGCCAGTAAATATATGAGCCTGGCTAAAGTCAGTAAGGCCACGGCCACTCGTGAACTGACAGATCTCTTACAGAAGCAGTGTCTAATCAAATTGGCTGGAGGTGGGCGCAGTACGCGCTATATGGTTAATGTTGCGAGTACTGATAATGGATGAACGAAATGTTGTTTCTGTCATCCATATTAGGGCCTGTTAACACTAATTTGATTGTTTTAAAGACGGGATCAAGAATCTTGATAACGGTTGTAATTTTGTTTACTTGGAATGCCTGAAATTAGAAAACGGAAAATCAGTTTACAAGTGGCAAGGCGAATTGATCGACTCGGATAAAAT
>JAKSCN010000214.1 GCA_022360595.1 Chromatiales bacterium | reverse complement strand
GACGCTCGCCTCGTCACAGACGCTGTAACCACCGATGTGGTCGCTGATGATGAGGGTGTGTTTGCCCGCTTCGTGGGTGAAGTAGTAGTAGATGCCCTCTTCTTCGAACAGTCGCGACAGAAAATTGAAGTCGCTCTCCTGGTACTGCACGCAGTAGCCGCGCCGCGGGTGTTGGCCGGCCAGTTTGAACTGGTAGTCGCTAAAACCGTTCTCCTCGAAGAGCTCGGTGGCGATCTCCTTGACGGTTTTGTCCTGGAAGATTTTGCTGTCGCTGGTCTGGGTGAGAAACCAGAGCCAGGGCACGATCTCGGCGCGGTAGCAGCGCAGGCTTTGCAGCTCCTGGCCTTCGCCGCGGAAGCTGCGCACATAGCCGTTGAGGTAGCGGTAGCGCCCCTGCATGAAGCTGTGCTCGTCCGCCGTCATCAGTTTCAGGGTGACGTTTTGGCCGACGATCTCGTCGGGGCCGATGTGCTTGCGCTTGGAATACAGTTCGATGTCGAAGCTGAAGAGGGCAGAGACCTGCTCTTCGCCTTCCAGGCGGGTCAGCAGCAGGACATCGTCGCCCAGCGGGGTGTCGATGGCCAACAGGCGGTGCTGTTGTTTGAACTCAGCCATGGTGTTCCTTATCCTTCCGGATCACATATTCTGTGCTGGTAGATTAATTTGAAATCTGAATCGAAATTAGTAGTGCGTTAGCGGGTGCTCACGGCTGAGGCACATTCCAACGGGGGTGTTGAGGGGTGAAGAGGGCGACAGCCTGTCGCTGCTACGTCCGCTTTTAAAGACATGGCCATGGTGATTTACTTCCTGTTTTTATCTATCGTTTGAGGCAGGGCTATTATCGCCTGCCCGGTGGCTCAATCGGTGAGCCGTGGGCAGTAAAAAAACGGCCTTGCGTCTCGCTGTCGGATGCCCAATACAGGGCTGTGAGGTAGTGAGTAGGGAGTGGTGTTAGCTTGGGCGGTGATGACCGGCCAGTGATCGTCCTTTCGTACCTCGTCCTTGTGCATCACAGTGATCTGGGTGTTAGATGCTAAAGCTGAAGCAAGGTATCCTGCTATGGCAATTGTCATGGGGCTTGCTTCGCTGAAGATGATAATGGCTGCAGTGCCAGTATCACCGGTTGGCGGGTGATTATAGCGGGGTGCTCAGTGCATTACTGTGATCCATTTCCACATTTGTTGTGCGTTTATGTGTTGACTGTACTGTGGCGCTTTAAGGTCTAGAGCCTAATCCCCCATATAGAGCCCTATTAGATCTTTGGCTGAAGGTACTTTTTGATGGTGGTGATAGGCTGATTGTCACTGCAAGCGCTCAACGTCGCTGCGGAGCTGTTCAAGTTTGCGCTGCATGACCTTCTCCAGATGGTCAAGGTCACGCAGAATCTGGGCTTTGATCTCCAGCACGTCGTGCTCGTGGCTGACGATCTGGTCCAGCTCTTCCACGGCTTTCTGCATAGTGGGCGATATTTCGCTGACCTCCCTGTATTCGCGCTTGCCGCTATCGATGCGGATCATCTTCTTCGCACGTCCGTGGCGGAATTTCATGCTGTGGGAAAACAGTTCCCCCTTCTTTCTTTTAAAGTAGATTTTCAGGATATCTTCGTCGCCCTCCTGGCGTAGTGTGTACTTCTCGATATTCTCCAGATCAGTGACTCCCATCTCTTGTAACGTCTCATACATAGTACGGTTCCATCTCATTTAAGCTTGTTATACCTATCTCTTAACCGCCCTTCAGCTAACCGTTTGAGTCAGAAAGAGGTGGAAGGGCTTGATCGTGAAAAAGTATGGCACAGGAATCGTTAATAACCATGTTAGGCGCTAATAGCGCGGCTTGTGGTTTTTCCTGCTAAGGTAGGGGGAAATTGGATGTAAAACGGGAGGCGGAGATGGCTGAAGGTAAATGCTGGAGCTGTGGCGCATTGCTGGAGCAGCACGAGTATGGCCGGGAGACGGTCTGCCTGAAGTGTGATAAACCGACCCATGTCTGCAAAAACTGCCGGAACTATGCACCGGGGCGCCCGCATGACTGTATCGAGACGTCGGCCGAACCGGTCAAAGAGAAAGAGCGTGCCAACTATTGTGAGTTTTTTGAGCCCACCTGTGATGTGGAGGGCCGTGGTGGTGGCGATCCTGATGAGCAGCGCAAGGCTGCTGAGGCGCTGTTTAAATTTTAACCATGATGGTGGCGGTTTTCGGTTTATTGGGGTTTGATGAGGCTCGGTTAGTGGTTCTCAAATTGCGGGGTAGTCCCTTCAGAGGGTTAGCTTGGCCCCTCTGCTTCTGATATTCTGGGCGCCCCGCCAGCGATTCTGCGCGGGGATGCCCCCACAGACACATTGACTAACTATCGGATATAAGTCCCATGGGCCAGATTGTATGTATCGCTAACCAAAAAGGTGGCGTGGGAAAGACCACCACGGCGGTTAACCTTGCCGCGGCGTTGGCCGCACAGAAACGTAGCGTGTTGTTGGTTGATCTTGATCCACAGGGTAATGCCACGATGGGTAGTGGCGTGGATAAGCACGATCTGGAGATCTCCAGCTGTGATGTGCTCCTGGGTGAGGTGCAGTTTACCGATGCAGTTACGCAGGCTCCTGAGGCAGGGTATGATGTGCTCCCCGCAAATGGTGATCTGACTGCCGCTGAGGTGGGTCTGATGAATGCCACCCTCAAAGAGAAGCGGCTCAGCTTGGCGCTGTCAGGCGCCAAAGAGCGTTACGATTTTATTATTATTGACTGCCCTCCTTCGCTGAATATGCTCACCTTGAACGCCTTGGTGGCGGCTGATGGCGTGCTGATTCCTCTCCAGTGTGAATACTACGCCTTGGAAGGTTTGTCGGCGCTGGTCGGGACCATTAAGCAGATTCAGGGCAGTCGCAACGCCAATTTACGTATAGAGGGTATTGTGCGCACCATGCATGATCCGCGCAATAATCTCACCAATGAGGTGTCGGCCCAGTTGATAAAGCATTTCAATGACCGGGTCTACCGCACCATCATTCCACGTAATGTCCGGGTGGCGGAGGCGCCCAGCCATGGGTTGCCGGTTTTGCTGTATGATAAGGCCTCTCGTGGCGCTGTCGCCTATATGGCCCTGGCCAGTGAATTCATTAGGCGCACCAGCGCCAACGCATAGTGGAACAGTACGGTATGAGAGTGGCATAGCAGCCTCCAGGGGCAGGCTTTGTTATTGATAATGATTGGTATTTAGAGATATGGCAGCGAAAAAACGGAGTCTTGGGCGCGGATTGGATGCCCTTTTGGGCGGTAACGATAAAGGTGAAGATACTGCCGAGGCGTCATCTGGCTCATCAGCGGATTCTGTGTCTACCCTGCCGGTCGATCTGATTGAGCGTGGCCGTTATCAGCCGCGTCGTGACTTCAACCCCGAAAGTCTCCAGGAGCTGGCCGATTCGATCGCCGCTCAGGGTGTGGTGCAGCCGATCGTGGTGCGCCCGATCGGTGAAAACCGCTATGAAATTATCGCGGGTGAACGCCGTTGGCGAGCGACCCAGCAAGCCGGCCTGTCCGATATCCCGGTAGTGATTCGTGATGTCCCGGATCAGACCGCCATGGCGATGGGGTTGATCGAAAATATTCAGCGTGATGATCTTAATCCGCTGGAAGAGGCGGTCGCCCTGCACCGTCTGCTCAACGAATTTGAACTGACTCACCAGCAGATTGCCCAGGCGGTGGGTAAATCGCGCACCAGTGTCACCAATCTGCTGCGGCTGCTCGATCTCAATGAAGATGTGAAGCGCTTTATTGAAGAGCGTCGTCTGGAGATGGGCCACGCCCGTGCCCTGCTTGGGTTGAAGGATGAGGCTCAAAGCAAGGCAGCCAGGCAGGTGGTGGCGCAGGGGCTGTCTGTGCGTGAAACGGAAAAACTGGTGCGCCGCCTGCAAGGTGTTGAGCCGGCTGAAGCGGCCGGCACCAAGGCACCGCCAAAGACCGATCCCAATGTGATTCGACTGGAATCCGACCTGACCGATAAGCTGGGTGCCCAGGTAAAGATTCAACAGGGATCGGGAGGTAAAGGGAAGCTGGTTATCAGTTACAATAGCCTCGATGAGCTGGATGGAATTTTAGATCACATACAGTGATGCAAGCGGCGGTAAGGTTATTGATCTTACTTGGTCGAGCTATAAGTATTTTTATTAGCCCATCGTTTGACCTTATATTTGAGAACACTTATACTGCGCGCCATTCGAGATGGTTTGGTTTTGTAAGTGCCGGGATTTGTGTCCATGCATCTTGGGGATAAAAGCCAAGCCAAACGCATTATATTGTCGCAGTTGGCAATGACATTGATTGCCGCGCTGGCGTTGTTGTTTGTAGGCTGGATAACAGCTTATTCAGGTTTCGTCGGCGGGATAATCGCAACCATTGCCAATGGCGTTTTTGCGTTTAAGGTTTTTGCGCCCTATCAAGCGCAGAAGCCGGGGAAATTACTTGCTCGGTTTTATAGCGGTGAATTATTGAAGCTAGCTGTAACCGGGCTTTTATTTGCGGCGGCGGTGCTCTGGGTAGAACCCTTGAGCATTGGTGCCGTAGTCGGTGTCTATCTGTTCGTTGCGATAGTGCCGATGTTTATTTCACACTTTTTTGTTTACTGACGTCTTGGTTGTAAAAAGAAATGGCTGGCGATACCCTCACTTCTAGCGGATACATCAAGCATCACCTGACCAACCTCACTTTTGGTCAGCACCCTGACGGTACCTGGGGCATGGCCCACGGAGCTGCCGAAGCGAAAGCGATGGGTTTTTGGGCCATTCACGTGGATACCATGTTCTGGTCCATCATTCTTGGCGTTGCTTTCCTTTTTATGTTCAAAAAGGCTGCCGATCAGGTCACCACCGGTGTCCCGAGTATGCTGCAGAATTTTTGCGAGTGGATCGTGGAGTTCATCGATACCAGTGTGCGCGGCTCTTTCACCGCCCAAAATAATCTGGTTGCTCCGCTTGCGCTGACCATTTTTGTGTGGATTTTCCTTCAAAACCTGATGGACTTGGTGCCGGTGGATCTGATCCCCTACGCCTCTGCCCTGATCGGTATTGAATACATGAAGGTCGTGCCATCGACCGATCCCAATGCTACCTTCGGTATGGCCATCGGCGTTTTTGCTCTGGTTATCTACTACAGTATCAAGATGAAAGGGCTGGGTGGCTTCGCCGCCGAGCTGACTCTGCAGCCCTTCTCTTCCAGCAATAAAGCCGTTAATTTGCTGTTCATTCCGATTAACTTCGTGCTCGAATTCGTCAGTCTGATTGCCAAGCCAATCTCACTGGCTCTGCGTCTGTTCGGTAACATGTACGCGGGTGAGATGATCTTCATCCTCATCGCTATCATGTACAACGCAGGTGTTGTCCTTGGCTTGTTCGGTGGTGTACTGCAACTGGGCTGGGCAATCTTTCATATTCTGATCATCACGCTGCAGGCGTTCATCTTCATGACGCTGACCATCGTGTATCTGGATATGGCTCATCACGAGCACTGATATTTTCTTAACTTTTACTTTTAACTTTACAACCTCACGATAAACGGGAGACAGAAATGAACGAAGCAACTGCACTGTTGTACATTGCTGGTGCATTGATGATGGGTCTGGGCGCCCTGGGTGCCGCTGTCGGTATCGGTGTTTTGGGTGGACGTTTTCTCGAAGGCGCCGCTCGTCAGCCTGAACTCATTCCTATGCTACGTACCCAGTTCTTCATCGTAATGGGTCTGGTAGACGCCGTACCTATGATTGCTGTAGGTCTGGCTATGTACGTTCTGTTTGCTGTTGCTGGTTAATGTTGACCAACAATCGCAGACTGACTTTTATCTCGTCTTATAGCGAGGTTTTTTCGGGATGAACATCAATCTGACGCTTATAGGTCAGCTGATCTCTTTCGTAGTATTCGTGTGGTTCACCATGAAATATGTGTGGACTCCCATCATGGGCGCACTGGATACCCGACGTAAAGAGATTGCCGATGGCCTAGCAGCCGCTGAACGTGGACAACACGAACAAGAGCTGGCTAAAGAGCGCGCCAAAGAGGCGCTTCAGGAAGCCAAGGTTCAGGCGGCGGAAATTATCGCACAGGCACAAAAACGTGCTTCTGAGATCGTCGATGAAGCTAAGGATAACGCCCGCGGCGAAGGTGAGCGCATTGTCAGCGCTGCCCAGGCTGAGATCGAGCAGGAAACCAATCGTGCTCGCGAACAGCTACGCGAGAAAGTGGGTGAGTTGGCAGTATCCGGCGCAGAGAAGATCCTCCGTAAGGAGATCAACGCTGACGCCCATAAGGATATTGTCGAAGCTTTGGCACAACAGATCTAAGGCACTGTTATGGCAGGTGAAGCTAGCACAATAGCCCGTCCTTACGCAGAGGCGGTATTTGCCCGGGCTAAAGAGACTTCCAGTCTCGATAGTTGGTCCGATACTTTGGCATTTCTGGCATCGTTGGTTGCCGATCCGATGATGGGGGAAGCGATTGGCAACCCCAAGTTTGATCAGCAGACACTCACCGATCTGGTGTTGGATGTCAGCGGTGATCAGCTCGACGCAGAGGGCCAGAATCTGGTCAAGCTGCTGGTGGCGAATGACAGACTCTCCGTCGCCGGAGAGATCGCCTCAATGTTCGAGGTGTTAAAGGCGGAAGACCAGCGTGTACTTAATGTGCATGTACGCTCTGCCTATGCCGTTAAACCCGAGCAGGAAAAGCAAATAGCCGCGGCGCTGAAAGCGAAACTGGGATACGACATCACCATTACCAGTGAGAAAGATACCGCTCTGATCGGCGGTGTTCACATCCGCGCCGGTGATATGGTGATTGACGGTTCTGTCAGCGGGCAGCTGCAGCAACTGGCGAACGAATTAGGAATCTAAGCGAGAAGCCATCATGCAACTCAATCCATCCGAGATCAGCGAACTGATCAAGAATAAGATCGAAAAATTCGATCTCAAGACTGAAGCCCGTAACGAAGGTACGGTCATCAGTTTGACCGACGGCATCGCCCGTATTCACGGTCTGGAAGATGCCATGTCCTACGAAATGCTGGAGTTTCCCGGCAACACTTTCGGCTTGGCACTGAACCTGGAGCGTGACTCTGTCGGTGCGGTAATCCTCGGTGAGTACACTCACCTGTCTGAAGGTGATTCAGTCAAATGTACCGGTCGTGTACTTGAGGTGCCAATCGGTGAAGGCCTGCTGGGTCGTGTCGTAGACTCTCTGGGTAACCCCCTCGACGGTAAAGGTGCTGTGGAATTCACAGAGACCTCCCCTATCGAGAAGGTTGCGCCCGGTGTTATCGACCGTAAATCGGTTGACCAGCCGGTACAGAGTGGTCTGAAAGCGATCGACGCCATGGTTCCAGTTGGTCGTGGCCAGCGTGAGCTGATCATCGGCGACCGCCAGACTGGTAAGTCTGCTATCGCTATCGACGCCATCATCAACCAGAAAGGCACCGGTGTTAAATGTATCTACGTTGCCGTAGGTCAGAAAAACTCCACCATCGCCCAGGTTGTACGTAAGCTCGAAGAGCACGGCGCCATGGAGCACACCATTATCGTTGCTGCCCCGGCTGCCGACTCTGCCGCCATGCAGTACATTGCACCCTACTCCGGTTGCACCAT
>JAKSCN010000569.1 GCA_022360595.1 Chromatiales bacterium | reverse complement strand
CGAATCCAGTAACCGTCGTAGAAGATACACTCCTTGCCATCAATGAGTCGCAGCGATCCATTTTCGGGTTGTTTGGTCATGTTTAATTGCAACTCGCTCTCCCTCTCATTGTAAGAGTGGACGATATGCTTACTGAAAATATAGTGTTAAAAACCGCAATATTTTAGCCTTTTTACCCGGTTAGGAAACAATCTTTTTCAAAGCATTCAGCCAGAAATAGGTTGAAGCGCTACTGGATAGTTAGCGGCCAGTTTGGTGGAAAATCGAGTTGATGGAGTGCAGGAAGTGTAAGCTCACTTTCCGCTTGATTGCTTTAACTGGCAGATAACCATTCAAAAAATGTGTTTTGATGTATGTCAATTGTGTTTCAAGCCGTTGATATTGCTGTCTAAATTTTTTCCAACTCAGAGTGGCACGGTTCTTGTGTTATGGGCGTGAATGGCCAGATGCGCCGGCGTTACCCCTATATAACATGTGATCGGAGGGTTGGATGACCACTAACAATATCGAAAGACTGCAGCAGCGGCTCGGTCTCTCCCGCAGGGAGTTTCTGAAGTTTTGTACCGGTGTTGCGGCAACGATGGGATTGTCAACTGAGGCCGCGTTGGCGATGGCCGAAACGGTTGCCGATCAGGCAGCTAATAGAAAAAAACGCCCTCCGGTGATCTGGCTGCATGGTCAGGAGTGTACCGGCCCGAGTGAAACCCTGCTGCGCTCAGAGCATCCGACGCTGGAGCGTCTGCTGCTGGATATGATCTCCCTCGATTATCACCAGACTCTCGACTGCGGCGCCGGTCATCAGGTCGAGCACATGAAAGATGCCTCCATGGCGGCTAACAAAGGCAAGTATCTGTTGGTGATTGAAGGTTCGATCCCGACCAAAGATGGCGGTATCTACTGCAAGATCGCTGATAAAACCATGCTGCAGCATACTATTGAGGCAGCAGAGCACGCCGCCGCTATTGTCGCCTTCGGGTCATGTGCCTCCTGGGGTGGGGTGCAATCGGTGGGAATCAATCCGACTGAAGCGAGAGGTGCGCAGGAGATTTTAAAGGATAAGCTGGTCGTCAACATTCCAGGCTGTCCTCCCAACCCTTACAACTTTCTCGCCACGGTGATGCACTTTGTCACCTTTGGCAATCTGCCAGAGCTGGATGACCAAAACCGTCCCAAGTTTGCCTATGGCCGTCTGATCCATGAGAACTGTGAGCGCCGTCCTCACTTCGATGCAGGCCGTTTCGCCATGGAGTTTGGGGACGAAGGTCACCAGCAAGGCTGGTGTCTCTACAAATTGGGCTGTAAAGGCCCTGAGACCTATGCCAACTGTCCCGCGGTTGAGTTCAACGATATCGGTGGTGGTACCTGGCCGGTGGGTGTTGGTCACCCCTGTTTCGGTTGTGCTGAAGATGGTGTTGGCTTTACCAAGCCGTTGTTCAGTCTGGCCGATGTGAAGACCCATACGCCGCCGAACGAATTTCCATTGATTGATCAGCGTGAAGGCTCAGCCTCTGCCTCGCCCGGTGCATCGGCGCTGGCTGGCGCGGTTGTGGGCGCCGCAGTAGGTGCCGGTGCGATGGCCGCCAAGAAGATGGGCACGGATAGCGACAACAGCGACCAGGGCTAAAGGGGATCACTATGAAACGTAGAGATTTTCTGAAAGCGGCGATAGGAGGTGCGGCAACAGCCTGCACCGCCACAGCCGTTCAGGCGAGGCCCAACCTGGAGCCGGCGCCACAAGCGGTGGGGATGCTGTTTGACTCCACCCTCTGTGTCGGCTGTAAAGCGTGTGTGGCGAAGTGCAAAGAGGTGAACGGCATGCCGCCTTCGATTAAAGGTGATGCCGATTATTTCGACTCTGCCTACGATCTTTCTGGCGACACACTCAACGTCATTAAGATTTACAAAAATGGCACCGGCAAGATTAAAGATGCCGAACTGGACGGTTACGCCTTTGAGAAGCGCAGTTGTATGCACTGTGTTGATCCTGGCTGTGTCTCGGTCTGCCCGGTTACCGCTATGCGCCGCGATGAGTTGACCGGCATTGTTACCTATCACGCCGATGCCTGTATCGGTTGCCGCAACTGCACGGTGGGTTGTCCTTACAACGTGCCGCAATTTGAGTACGACAATCCGTTTGGTCAGATCCAGAAGTGTCAGATGTGTAATCAGGCGGGGGTAGAGCGTATCGACAACGGCATGATGACCGGCTGTGCCGAAGTCTGCCCGACCGGTGCGACACTGTTCGGCCCGCGTGATCTGCTGATGGAAGAGGCGAAGCGTCGCACAGCACTAAAGCCGGGCGACAACTACAACTATCCGCGTGGTGATATCAGTAAACCCTACAGCTATCACGAAAAAGAGGTGCCCGAGTACAAAGGTCATATCTGGGGTGAGAAAGAGGCGGGTGGCACCAACGTGCTGCATATCTCCTCCATCGATTTCGATAAGCTGGGCATGCCGCCACTGGGTGAACGTTCGGCGGCCTCCATCGCCGAAGGCGTTCAGCATACGTTATATAACTATCTTGCTCTCCCTGCCGTAGCCTTGGCCGGACTCACCTATGTGGTTCGCCGAAACACCGGTGAGGAAGAAGAGGAAGGGGGTGAGCTATGAGTCACCGCGAAGCACACGGTCCGATTGGCGGGCGCATTATCACCGTACCCTTTATGGTGCTGGGTGTCATTGCCCTGATCGGTTTCTATTTTCTGATCCAGCGTTTCACCGACGGCATGGGGGCAGTCACCAATCTGAATGGTGGCCACGCCTGGGGTATCTGGGTGGTCTACGATGTGGTGGTCGGCACAGCCCTGGCTTGTGGCGGTTACGCCTTGGCGATCACGGTCTATGTATTGAATAAGGGTAAGTACCATCCGCTGGTACGCGCTGCGGTGATGGCCAGTCTGTTTGGCTACGCCTTGGGTGGCTTTGGCGCCTTTATCGACATGGGACGCTGGTGGCAGTTCTATAACATCTTCCTGCCCTGGAACTGGAACTTCAACTCCGTCATGTTGGAAGTGGGGCTCTGTGTGGCGACCTATATCCTGATTCTCTTTATTGAGTTCTCTCCGGTCGTGATGGAGAAGTTCGGTTGGAAGAACCTTGAGAAGAGGCTCAACAAGGTGGTCTTCTTCTTCATTGCCTTGGGTATCTTGCTCCCCACCATGCACCAGTCATCCCTTGGTTCGCTGCTGATCGCGATGGGCTATAAGGTCGATCCGCTCTGGCAGTCGCTACAGTTGCAACCGCTGCTGGCGATTCTGTCGGCCTTGACCATGGGCTTCTCAGTGGTGGTGTTCGAGGTCTCCTTTGCAGCGGTTGGGCTGCGTCGTCCTGCTGAGACCAAGCTGCTGGGTGGTCTCAGTAAAGCGATCATGGGACTGCTGATCGCCTTCCTGGTGGTGCGTTTTGCCGAGCTGCTGTTTCGCGGCAAGCTGGGGCTGATCTTCGTCGGCGAT
>JAKSCN010000261.1 GCA_022360595.1 Chromatiales bacterium | reverse complement strand
GATTAACGCTGATCACCGGACTGGTCTCAGTCAAACCATAGCCCTGCAGTATCGTCACACCCAAGCCGATAAAGACCTTAGCGATTTCGGGGGAGAGTGGCGCACCACCACTTACAGCCAGGCGCAATCGACCGCCCAGCTTCGAGGTAATCTTTGAGGCAACTATCTTATTGAGCAGCGGCCAGAACAGCATCGATGGAGTCCAGCCCTCTTTACCCTGCTGGCTCAGAAAACGCTTCCAGCCGACACTGACAGTCGCTTCAAACAGTGCGCGCACCAGCTTAGGCTTGTGCGACATCTGATCCTTCACCCGGCCATAGACACGCTCAAAAATGCGCGGCACGGCGATCAATACCGTCGGCCTCACCACTTGCAGATCTTCGGCGAGCTGCCCGATGGAGCGGGCATAGGCCACGGCCGAACCGGTCATGACTGGCAGATAGTAACCACCCGTGCGTTCCAGTGTATGGGAGAGCGGCAGGAATGATAGAAAAATATCCTCCTGATAGACATCGATCATGGTCAGCGCCGCATGGGTCACCGAAAGCATGTTGTAGTGGCTCAGCATCACCCCTTTCGAGCGCCCGGTGGTACCGGAGGTGTAGACAATCGAGGCCAGCTCGTGGGGATCACCCTTGCGCTTGCGCAAAATCCCGGTAGCGGGGAGCCAACTGTCAACGATACGGACCCGCTCATCCTCCTGGGCCAGGGTATCGGCGTCCGCACCGGCGTCGAGCACCAGCACCCGCTGCAGACTACCCTCTTCCGGAACCACAGTACGCAACCGCTTCCAGCGGCCGGCATCCTGCACCAGGAGCAGCTTAACGGCTGCGTCCTCGAGAATATAGGCGATATTTTCAGGGCGGTCATCGGTGTAGAGCGGAACGACCACCAGCCCCAGACCGAGGCAAGCCTGATCAAAAACAATCCAGTCGGGACAGTTCCTCAGCACCAGCCCGACGCGATCACCAGGATGCAGTTTTTCATTGGCCAGAGCCTCTTGCCAACGACCTATCTGCTCACCAATTTCACGCCAGGTATAATCAACCCAGGATTTGCTCGGGCGATCATAGGAGCGGTAAGCCAAATTATCGGGAGTGCGCTTTATGCGCTGCACCAGCAGGCCATCTAAGGTACCTGCATCTTCCACGGAGATAAGATCTTCGGTCCACTGACTCAAGATATACCCTCCTCATTTATCGTTGTTATGCTTGGACACGGCTGTTTAGTGTAGAATCTGCAAGATTACACCCGTTCGTAACACCTCATACTATTGATTCTGAGGTGCCTTAAACCAGTTAGCAAGGGTTCAAACAGACAACCATGCAAATATTTATCAATGGTGAAGAGAGACAGGTTACCGAGAACCTGACCATGAGCGACTTGGTCATCCAGCTCGAACTGACCGGGCAGCGGATTGCCATTGAGGTGAATGAAGAGCTGGTGCCACGCAGCACTTTTGAGACTCACCAGCTCAATGCCGGCGATCAGATCGAAATCGTCAATGCCATCGGCGGTGGTTAAAAAAACCGCCAACCCTGCAACAGCAAACGAAATTTTCCAGATAAAACATCAACATTGAAGTGATAACCATGTCAAATTTAGCCAATGACACCCTGACCATTGCCGGAAAAACCTACTCGTCACGCCTACTGGTTGGCACCGGCAAATACAAAGATATGGAGGAAACTCAACAGGCGATCGAGGCCAGTGGCGCCGAAATCATCACCATCGCCGTACGTCGCACCAACATTGGCCAGAATGCCGATGAGCCAAACATTCTGGACATTCTGCCCCCGGAGAAATACACCATCCTGCCCAACACGGCAGGCTGCTTCGACGCGAAAACCGCAGTGCGCACCTGCAAGCTGGCCCGCGAGCTGCTCGACGGCCACAACCTGGTGAAGCTGGAGGTACTGGGTGACGAAAAGACCCTGTTCCCTGACGTCATGCAGACCATGACCGCCGCCGAAGAGCTGATCAAGGACGGCTTCGACATCATGGTCTACACCAATGACGACCCGATCATCGCCCGGGAACTGGAACAGATGGGCTGTATCGCCGTGATGCCGCTGGCCGCCCCTATCGGTTCCGGCCTGGGCGTGCGCAACAAGCTCAATATCATGACTATCGTCGAGAACGCCAACGTACCGATTCTGGTTGACGCCGGCGTGGGCACTGCCTCTGACGCCGCCGTAGCAATGGAGCTGGGCTGTGATGGTGTGCTGATGAACACCGCTATTGCGGCTGCCCAGAAGCCGGTCTTGATGGCGTCGGCCATGCGCAAAGCGATCGAAGCGGGCCGCGAGGCCTACCTCGCCGGCCGTATGCCCGCCAAACGCTACGCTTCTGCCTCCTCTCCCGTCGACGGTCTATTCTTCTAAACGATGACCGAAGAAGAGCCCAAAACCGAGCAGCAACCGCCCGTGCATCACCGCCGCATCCGCAGCTATGTGCTGCGCGAAGGGCGGTTGACCGCGGGCCAAAAGCGCGCCTTTGAGGAGCTCTGGCCCCAGTTCGGCATTGAGTACCAGGCGGCGCTATTGGACCTGCCCGCCATCTTCGGCAACAGTAATCCAGTTATGCTGGAGATCGGCTTCGGTAACGGTGTATCGTTGGCGCAAATGGCTGCAGCCAATCCGGATAACAACTATCTGGGCATCGAAGTGCATAGCCCTGGTGTTGGCCATCTGCTCATGAAGATTGAAGAGCTGGGATTGAGCAATCTGCGGGTCATGCGCCACGACGCCGTGGAAGTACTGCAGCACTGCATTGCTGATGCCAGCCTGCAGGGCACTTTTCTTTTCTTCCCAGACCCCTGG
>JAKSCN010000109.1 GCA_022360595.1 Chromatiales bacterium | reverse complement strand
CTATTCTCGAATTACCGATGGGTACGGTGATGAGCCGTCTGAATCGCGCCAGGCAACAGTTGAAAAAGCAGTTGCTGGCTGATCAAGCGCAGGGTTCGGTCTCATACATGGAGCGGGTTAAATGAGTAAGATGAATGACTACTCCGATGAACTGATCAACGCCTTTGTGGATGGTGAACTGAGCCAGAGTGAGCGCGCTGAGCTGCTCTCAGCGGCGGCTCAATCCAAAGAGCTGAGTCATCGCATCTGCCAGGCGCAACGTTTGAAAGAGATGGTAAAAACGGCTTACCCGGAGAATGGGGAAGATCGTTCTGTTTCCCGTTCAGCAAACGGGAAGAGCTGGTTGGGCTATGTTGCCGCATCCATTTTGGGTGCAGTATCAATGAGCCTCTTTTTCACCGCGACCAAACCCCCGATTGGCACACCACCCCAGGTGGCCATCGACAAGGATGTTCAGCACCTTCTACAGGATACAGAAAGCTCACAACCGGTGGTTTTCCATATAAGCAGTGATAATCCGGTACCTGCTCAAGCCCTGTTTGAACAGCTCGAATACCTACTACGGGAGTATGCCAATAATAATCGACCGATTCGGGTAGAGGTGGTGGCCAATAACCAGGGGCTGCGGCTGTTACAGAAGGGGCGCTCCCCATTTGCGCAACGTGTGGCAGCGTTACATAGCCGCTACCCGAACCTGATTTTCGCTGCTTGTGGGAACACCATGGAGCGAATGCAGAGAGAGAGTGGAGAGACGATAGAGGTGCTGCCTCAGGCTGTTATCGTCCGCTCCGGTGTCTCTTTTGTGACCCGGCGTCAGCAGCAAGGCTGGGCCTATATAAAAGCCTGAGGAACCTCTTGCGGCACTTTAACCAAGTGTCAGTCGGTGATTTCTGAAGCGCTTAAAAACTACTAGAGGAGTGTTTATGCATAAAAGTAAAAGTCGTGTTTTTGTCATGTCGTTTCTATTGTTGAGCTTCTGCCTGGTACTGGCTCAGAGTGCCTTTGCCGCCATGAACGATGATGTCAAACATAAGGTGGTGATTCAGGTCAGTAGTGATGATCCCCGTACCCAAAATATTGCGCTGAATAATGCAGTTAACCTACAGAAAGCACTGGGGCAGGATAACGTGGCGGTGGAGATTGTCGCTTACGGCCCAGGCCTAAGTCTGCTGACTAAGACATCAGAGCGAAAAGATCGAGTGGCCAGCCTGGCCATGCAGGATATCACCTTCAGTGCGTGCTCAAATACCATGCACAAAATGGAGCGTATGAAAGGTAAAAAGCCTATGCTGACTGAAGGTGTCCAGGTGGTCCCGGCCGGGGTGCTGCGTATCATGGAGCTGCAGCAGCAAGGGTATGCTTATATCCGTCCTTGATTGAATTTTACTTCAGAGTGCCCACTGCCGGGCACTCTGCTTTAACAGGCCCTAAGCCGTTCTGTTCAATACCTGCGCCAGTCGCACAATACCTTGTTCAATCCCTTTAGTGTCGGTATTGGTAAAGTTCAGCCGCAAGCAGTTGCTTGCTTTCCCTTCTCCTGTGTAGAAGGCAATGCCGGGCACAAATGCGACGCCTTGTTCAATTGCTGGGTAGACCAGTTCCATGCTGTCGATAGTCTGCGGCAATTCCAGCCAGAGGAACATGCCACCCTCAGGCGATGAAGCGCTGATCTCCTTGGGTAAATTGTCCTGTAGTGCAGTCTGCATGGCGTCAAGCCGTTCTCCGTAGACGGTGCGGAGCTTAGTTATGTGGGGCATCAGCTTATCCTGCCGCAGGTAGTGCAACAGCAATTGCTGGGAGAGGGTGCTGGTGTGCAGATCCGTCACCTGTTTCATCTTGCTCAGAGCAGCGGCCAGTTGTTCAGGGGCGGTCACCCAGCCGATCCGCAGACCGGGGCTGACAATCTTGGAGAATGAGCCGAGGTAGAGAGTCTGGTCAGGCAAGAGTGATTGTAGGCTGGGCAGTGCTTCACCGCGATAACGCAGCGCGCCGTAGGGATCGTCCTCGATGACCCAAACCTCGTGACGCTGTAGCAGTTCTGCCAGGGCCAAACGTGTTTTACGGCTATAGCTGATACCGGTAGGGTTCTGAAAATTTGGGATGCAATAGAAAGCGGTAATCTGCTGTTCAGCCAGGATCGTTTCAAGCTTATCTAAATCGGGGCCTTCCGATGTCATCTCGACACTGATTAGCTCTGCCTCGCTGGCGGTGAAGGTCTGAATAGCGCCGAGATAGGAGGGGGCCTCAATCAACACTTTATCGCCTGGATTGAGCAGACAGCGGGCAATCAGATCCAACCCCTGCTGGGCGCCTGCGGTTATTAAGATATTATCAGGCTGTTGAGGATGGTCTGACAGATTGTCAGCTATCCAGTGGCGCAGAGCAGGGATGCCTTGGGTTTCACCATATTGGTAAATGGTGGATGGCTCCTCTTGCATGAGATGGGAGAGCGCTGTGGCCAGGTCATCACTGGGAAAAAGCTGCGGATCGGGTAATCCACCGGCGAAGGAGATGATTTCGGGCTTTTGGGTGAGCGCCAGAATATCCCGGATGAATGAGCTCTCCAGGTGTGCCAGGCGTTTTGCGGTCATGACGGCTCCTCTGAATTTTTGTTGGAGCAGATACTCTATACCGCCGCTTGATTGTCGATTTGCCATGATGTGACAATCGGTTTGTCGAAATGTGCTTTTTTGGATCAGAGGTTCCCTAGCGATGGCCCGGCGGCGAGTTACCCGACAATCCCATCAGGAGCGGATCAATGATGTGCTCTATCACATCCATGCCCATTTGGGGGAGCGGCTTGATATTGAGCGGCTGGCCGAGCTGAGCTGCTACTCCAGCTATCACTTTCAGCGTACCTTCAAGGCCCATTGTGGTGAGAGTGTTCACGACTATATTCGCCGAGCCCGTCTGGAGTGGGCGGCCAATCTGCTGATCTTTAATCCTGACTCAACCGTCATGGCGATTGCCAATGAGTGTGGTTTTCAGTCGAACGCTTCATTCAGCCACGCCTTTCGCCAGCGCTTTGGCGTATCTCCCAGTGCCTGGCGTGATGGCGGTTATCAACAGCAGGTGCGTGATCTTAAGGGGGATTGGGTCAGTGCCGAGCAGAACCCCAATCGCCATTACCACCAGAGAACCTCAGATGAATCCGAGGCAACTACCGACCTTGAGGTGGCGATTCAGCGGCGTGAGCCGCTGCGGGTCGCCTATATCCGCCATACTGGTTATGACCAGAGTATTGAAACCACCTGGTTGAAGTTGATCGATTGGGCCGACACTCGAGGGTTGGCATTATCGGATGTTCGCATGGTCGGCCTCTACCACAGCAATCCTGATATCATCCCCTATGAAGAGTGCCGCTATGTAGCCTGTCTGAGCGTGCCGGATGAGATCTATCGCGGCGCAGGTGTGGATGTGATGGAGATTCCGGGCGGCCTGTTCGCCGCGGCTCGTGGTCAAGGCCGGTATGGTGATCTGATCTATCTCATGCATCGGCTCTATCACCACTGGCTGCCCGACAGTGATTACGAAACGATCAATATACCCGCCCATGCCCAGTACTATAAAAATCACTTTTTAGAGCCTGATGGAGAGTTTGACGTGGAGCTGAGGATCCCGGTGCGTTTTAAGTGCTGACTCCGGTTCAGCTATTGGTTGAACCGTTCGCCATTCGGGTCTGCCGCTGTGACTCAAAAGTATAGATGCCCAAGCCCAGCCATATCAGGCTAAAGGTGATCAGGTGCGTATCTGTGAAAGGCTCACTGAACAGAAAGACGGCAATCAGAAACTGGCTGGTTGGATTGATATACTGCAACATGCCGACGGTGCCGAGCTTAAGAATATGGGTCGACGCTGTGAAAAGAATCAATGGCACGGCCGTCATCAGCGCCGAGCAGGCGAGTAGAATATCTGTGTTCAGCGAAAGATTGGCGAAGATCAGCGTGCCGTCGTGATAGAGCATGATCAGATAGAGCAACGCCATTGGGGACAGTAACAGACACTCCACGGTTAGCCCCAGCAGCGCGTCTACCGGTGTCTTTTTGCGCACCAGCCCATAAAGGCCCATGGCTGTGGCGAGGGTCAACGCCACCCATGGCAGTTCACCCAGCGAGAAGAGGAGGTTGATCACCCCAAGGCAGACCGCCAACAGGGCGACCCATTGTAATCGACTCAGCAGTTCATTCAGAAACAGCCGTCCGAGAGCCACCATCACGATGGGGAAGATGAAATAGCCCATGCTTGCCTCCAATGCCTTCTCGTGATTGACCGCCCAGATAAACACCACCCAGTTGGTGGCGACCAGACAAGCGCTGATAAATAGCCAGACCAGCAGGCGCTGGTTGCGAAACAGCTTCAGCAGATCCATGGTGCGGTTGCTGATCGACAGTAGGGCAAAGGTGAATAGCAGCGACCAGACAACCCGGTGGGCCAGAATCTCAAAGGCCGAGGCTTTGCCCAAGGCCTTAAAGAAGATGGGTGAGCCACCCCAGATCAGGAATGCGGCCACAGCGGCGAACACACCCTTTCTGAGTTGTGTGGTGGTGTCGGTGGTCATTGTCTATACGGAGCCGGAAGAGGAAATCCAGCATGATAACCGCCGCCTGACTGGCGGTTCAATGATCTTAGTGTTAACAGACCCTAGGGGGCCATGCGGTAAAAAGTGAGGCCCAGTAGTGGGAGGAGGGTGAGGGAACAGCGTTCCCTCACATACGGACTAGGGCTAACAAACAGGCCTTAAGCTGATTCGTCAACAACCTTTGCATCGGGGGCGTTTTTGCTTACGGATGTGATCCCATTGTCACGACCACTCTCAGTTTTGTACATCTGGCTCTTACCGATAATCTGACCATTAGTGGCGTTGAGGGTAAAGAACACTGTACCGTTAGCTGCCGTTTTTTTCTCGAAGCGCTTTTCATCCTGGCTGTTCTTACGAACCGACTCGATACCGTTTTTGCAGCTATCGAGAGAGGCGTAGCCCTGGCTCTGCAGGATAATCTCACCGTTACCCGCCTTCAAAGAGAAGTAGCTTTTTCCGTCTTTTCCAGTAGTGATGGTAAATTTTCCGGCCATTGAATTTTCCCCTTTGTGAAATGCATCGCAATGCGTTGTTTTTTATGTAAGGCCTGTTACTTCTGAGGCTGAGTATAATCCCCTGTTTTTGCGGGCAGAATGGCTGGACAGGAAGAATTTACCAAATATCACGATTCACAAAACGATTGATTTTTATTCTGGAAAGGGGAGGGATGCTGACTGTATACTCAGCCTGTTTTTCCCCCAGGAGACAGTTTCATGAGTCCGATCGTTTTGGTGCTGGCCGGTTTTGCTGTTGGCCTTTTGATAGGGTGGTTTATTGCGGCGCAGATCAAGAGCAATAAGACAGCGGCCAAGCTGCAAGCCGAATTGGATGAACTGAAAGAGACGCATGAGCAGTACAAGTCGAGTGTGGATCGCCATTTTGTCCACACCTCCAATCTGGTGAATAACCTGACCCGCAGCTACAAAGAGGTACACCAACATCTGGCCACCGGTGCGCAGAACCTCTGTAGCGATGATCTCGCCCAAATGCTGCAAGAGAACACCACCCCGCTGATCTCTGAGGTGATCGATGGTGAACGGGCTGATGCGGTGGATCATCCGGCCGATGAGAGACAACCGGAAAGTGATAACGCAGTGGGGGCTACTGCGGAAGAACAGCCAGTGAGTGATGCAGACGCATCTGCTTCCGAGCTGACTGATACGCCAGAGTCTGTCCCGCAACCGGTAGAAGAGCCTGTTGCCGCAGCAGAACCCAATCCTGCAGAGCAGGGGCAGGATGAGGCCGGCAAGCCGGTGGCAGAAGAGGCTGCGCCAACCCCGGAGGATCAACCGGCTGAAGCGATCAAACAGAAGGCTGAATAACCCGACAGGCCCTAGATAATCCAGGGCTGTTGAGCCCGTTAAGGGTGAGAGGCTGGTAATGCGGCGATTTGCGCTTAAACGTCAGTTCCTGGAGCTGTTGACCGAGACCCGTCATATCTCCTTGGAGCTGTTCAAGGTGATGATTCCGGTGCTGATAGTAGTCAAGGTGCTGGAAGAGCTGGGTGGAATCAAATATATCGGCTATCTCCTCGAACCGCTGATGAGCCTGGTGGGGTTGCCCGAGTCGATGGGGCTGGTATGGGCCACTACGCTGTTGACCAATATCTACGCGGGTATGGTGGTCTTTTTCAATCTTGCGGCAGAAGAGGGGTTAACAGTTGCCCAGGTGACTGTCCTGAGCGGGATGCTGCTGATCGCTCACACGCTGCCGGTCGAGGCGAGAATCGCCCAGAAGGCTGGCGTGCGCCTACCGGCAACTCTACTGATGCGCTTTTTTGGCGCTCTGTTGTTCGGTTTTCTGTTGCACAAGCTTTACACGTTAGGTGGTTGGCTGCAGCAGCCGGTTGAGATGCTCTGGGTTCCACCTACTCAGGACGCCAGCCTGTGGGGATGGGTGGTTGCTCAGCTCGAAAGCTTCGTTTTTATCGTTCTGCTGATCTTTGTGTTGTTGCTGGTGCTGAAGATTCTGAAGGTGCTTCACATTGAGCGTCTGATGATCTGGTTACTACAGCCTGTTTTGCGCTTGATGGGGATTGGCCCGGAGGCGACCACCATCACAATCGTCGGTATGACCCTGGGGCTGGCCTATGGTGGCGGGCTGCTAATTCGAGAGGCCCAAACGGGGCATCTCTCGTCAAAGGACATCTTCTCTTCACTTGCGTTTCTCGCCTTCTGTCACAGTATTATTGAGGACACGCTGCTGGTGTTGCTGCTGGGCGCGGACCTGACGGGAGTGCTGTGGTTGCGTCTGCTGTTTTCACTGGTGTTGTTGATGCTGATTACGCGTGTCGTCAGCCGCTTGAGTGAGCCGTTTCTGGAGCGTTTTCTGGTCATTCCCCATCCCCCGAAATAGCCGCTTTTCCCACTTAAAAAAATGCCCGACTAGCCGATAGAGTGCTCAATAAGAAGTCACATGTTGGGGAGCAGATGAACCGACCTGTCAATGAGTGGAAAGACAAGTACCTGCAGAGCCTGGCTGAGCTGGAAGAGAAAGAGAAGCAGTGGGGGGATATCGAATTCTCTCTGCGCAAATGTATTTCACGGCTCAGTCTGATTGGCGATGGCAGAGACAGCGCGCTGGATAAAAAGCTGGAGACCCTGCGTAATCGGGTGAGGGGTGAGCAGAATATCAATCAACTGATGCAGATGATTGAGGGGATCACAACGCTTTCCGACTCTATTGCATCCGACGCCAATGGCTCAGCCAATGGCGGGCAGATGGTCGACCAGATTGTTCCGTTACTGCAGACCCCGCCTTTTCCCGATGCCTTGAGAGGACCGGTCAAAAAGCTGGCCCGCAAACTGAAAAAAGAGGAGCTTACCACTGAACTCCTGAGTGAGTTTTCCGGCCTGGTTAAGCAGGCGCTGGCCGAGCAGGGCGAACCGGTTGCCAGCAATGGTGGTGGTCTGCTCTCTCGCCTGTTTACTAATAAACAGGTGCCTGAAGCAGCGGCGCCGGAGTCCGACAATGGCGCGGGCAACACTGTAGAGCAAGAGGTTGTCCCCCAGGCCCCGGTGGTTCAGCCTAAAGAGTCCTCTTCCGCGGATCTTCATCAACTGCCCCGTGAGCTGCTGACTCTCCTGGTGCGCGAGTTGAACAAGGTTGAAGGGTGGCCAAAACCACTCATGCCGTTTCTCGGGCGTATCGACAGCGCCCCAACAGCCGCCGTGCTGATCAGCTTGACGGAAGAGTTGGCAACGACTCTCAGGCCCATCGATCCCGATGGTGTCTCTGCCGACCGGGTGTTGATCGAGCTGCTTGAGATGCTTGATCTGGCCGGTGAACCGTTAATTGAAATCAACAAACTGAAGGAGCGGATTGAGAAGGGGGTGACTGAAAAGACCCTCCCCGGCCTGCTTGACCAGATCGCCTCGCTGGTTGGCAATGCCCGTCGGCGCGCCGAGACAGAACGCCAGGAGGTAGAAAGCTTTCTGCTGCAGTTGACCGAGAGTCTGCAGGCGCTCGACCTGGAGTTGGCGGGTGTCGATCAGCAGGGGCGTAATATCATCGAGAAGAGCCGCGAATTTGGCGATTCGGTGCATGGACATATGTCGGATCTGCATGCGGATGTGGCGGCGGCGACAGACCTCAATGATCTGAAAGTGACCATCTCCCAGCGCATATCCGTTATCCAGGAGAAATTACGCCAGCACCGGCAAGAGGAGGAGTTGCGAGTCGAGGGGCTGGAAGAGAGTATCGGCGGATTGAAGCAGCAACTGGCGACGGTAGAGGAGGAGTCGGAGATGTTGCGCAAAAGTGTTGCCGACGCCCGTAAGCGTGCTTTTAACGATGCGCTCACGGGGCTCAACAACCGTCACGCTTTCGATACCCGCATGGAAGAGGAGTTTGCCCGCTGGAGCCGCTACGGTTTCCCGATGAGCCTGATTGTGATTGATATCGATAACTTCAAGAGTATCAATGACACTTACGGCCATAAGGCGGGCGACAAAGTGTTGAAAGTGGTTGGTGAGAATATGAGTAGGCAGGTGCGAAAAGCTGATTTTCCGGCCCGCTATGGAGGGGAGGAGTTTGTTGTACTACTCCCGGAAACCGAGCGTGAGGCGGCCTTTTCTGTCGCTGAGAAGATTCGCATGGCTGTGGAGAAGATGGGATTCCACTCCGGTGATACCTCGGTCAATATCACTGTTTCCTGCGGACTCGCGCAGTTCCAGAACGGGGATACCCAGGAGTCTGTATTTAATCGTGCCGACGCCGCGCTCTATCTGGCCAAGGGCTCCGGCAAAAACCGTACCTGCACAGAAGATCAAGTTGAATCGTAACAATTGTCCCTAGCCTATAGAAATCCTTGTAAAAAGTAGGTGATAATAAAGCGCTTGGTTCGATATTTTTTTCAGGATTTTTCTTCAGATTTACCTCTATCTGGTCGCTATCTAGACGAGGGAACATAAATCCTCGTGATTGCTTTATCAAATCATGCGGATTTGTCCGGAAATGCCAGCTAGGACCTGGTTCAGTGAGAGGTGGGGAGTGAAATTTAAGCGTAGTAATCTTGAGAGCAAATCGTATCTGGTTGTGGATGACTTCGGTGATATGCGCAGCCTGATCAAAAATATGCTGTTGAGTTGCGGCGCTGGTGATATTGTTGCTGCCATGAACGGCGCACAGGCTATCAAGGCGATGGAGCGCAAGCGTTTTGATGTGGTGCTGTGCGATTACAACCTGGGCAGTGGGAAAGATGGGCAGCAAGTACTGGAGGAGGCGCGTCATCGCCAGTTGATTGGATTAGGTACGGTCTTTGTTATGATCACCGCGGAGAATACCCGTGAGATGGTCATGGGGGCTGTCGAGTACGAACCCGACTCTTATCTCACCAAGCCTTTTAATAAAGAGTTGCTGCGCAGCCGCTTAGAGAAGCTGTTGGCGAAAAAGCAGGATCTTCTCCCGATTGAGAAGGCGGTAGAGAACCGCGACTTCACCCTGGCGCTCGAACTGCTTAATCAGAAGATCGCTGAATCCCCCCCCAATATCGGTGAACTCAATAAGTTGAAAGGCGAGATCTGTCTCCAAGCCGGGGAGGTGGAAGAAGCTCTGGTAGTGTACGACAAGGTGCTGGCGGTTCGAGAGATGCCTTGGGCGCGCCTTGGTCTGGGTAAAGCGCTGTTTGGGGCCAAGCGTTATGCCGAGGCGAGAGTTGTATTTCAGGATCTGGTGAACGCCAACGACCGCTATACCGCCGCCTATGACTGGTTGGCCAAGACTTGTAAATGCCTCAATCAACATCAGGATGCCCAGGATATTCTGCAAAAGGCGGCCAAGTTATCGCCCAGGGTGATTACACGGCAGCAGGCATTGGGTGAACTGGCGCTATCCAACAATGATGTCAATACAGCGGAAGCCGCCTTTTCCAACGCTGTTAAGTTCGGCAAACATTCTGTTTATAAACACCCTTCGGTGTACGCCAATCTGGCCAAGGTAGTGGCTGAAAACAAGACTGGGGGAGAGGGACTGAAGGTGTTGAAGGATATGCAGCGGGAGTTTGCCGATGACTCCGAGGCGGAGTTCTATAACGCCGCAGCGGAGAGTGTTATTCAACGCAGCATGGGGGATAGTGAAAAGTCCGAGCAGGCTCTGGAGCGGGCGCTGGAGGAATATCAAAAACTGGGTAAGGATGTCAGTTCGGAATACAGTATTGAATTGGCGAAAACCTACACCAAGCTGGGTGATCCGGATAAGGCCACCGAGTTGTTTCATCAAGCGGTGCGCAACAATCACTCTGATGAAGAGCTGCTGAGTGAACTGGGGGCAACGATGCAGTCTTTGGGGCTGCAGGAAGATCCCTCCAGCCTGATCTCAGAGATACGTAAAGAGATTATTCGCCTCAACAATAAAGGGGTCGAATTGGCTAGAGAGGGTAAGCTGAAAGAGTCGATTTCGCTGTTTGAAGAGGCCGCCGAGGGGATGTCTGGAAATAAGGTGGTCAATCTCAATGCTGCTCGCGTGTTATTGATGGATATAGAGCAAAATAACAACTATGCGGGCAAAATTAACAGGGTAAGAGTCTATCTGGATCGGGTAAAAGCGCTGGATCCCGATAATCAAACCTTGCGTAAGCTCAATGCCAAGTTCCAAGAGATCGTTGGCACATGAGTTAAAAAGGCCAAGTATGGAGTTTTCTGACATTCTCGCCTCAATCATCCACGATATGAAAAACTCGCTGGGGATGGTGATCAATACCCTTGAGGAGATCACCGCAGAGAGTGATGATGAGGGGCCTCAGCAAAAAAAAATTCCCATCCTGCAGCATGAAGCAAAGCGTTTAAACAATAAACTGATTGAACTGTTAACTCTCTACAAAATTGATAATAACCGTATTGTTGCCACTATTGATGAGGTGATGGTCGATGAATTTCTGGAAGAGATCGTTATCGATAACCAGGTCAATGCCCAGGCCAAAGGCGTTACCCTGAGCTATACCTGTGACGAGTATTTGTCAGGCTATTTTGATGAAGGATTGATGCGAGGTGTTATCAATAACCTAATCGGCAACGGTCTGCGCTATACCCGGTCGCAACTGCTGATTGCCGCACAGATGGTCGATGACTATCTGGTGTTTCAGGTTGAAGATGATGGTGCCGGGTTTCCCGACACGATGCTGGAGGCGCAAGCGGCCTTCGAGCTTAATGAGAGCTATGTTGAGGGCCATACTCAACTCGGTATCTACTTTTGCGGTATGGTGGCGCGTCTGCATAAAAATGGCGATCGCCAGGGTTTTACTAAACTCTCCAATAACAATACCCTGTCGGGTGGCTGTTTTGCGGTCTGGTTGCCCTAATCGATTTACTTTCTATTCGCTAGCCCTTAGTTAATGGTTAACAGGCCCTAAGAGGAGGCATAAAACCTTAGTTTTCCCCCATTAATAACATTTGCTTTATGCTCCCTTACCCTATAAGATCTAAAGCCTGCTTGATATTTGATCAGCCTATACACTTCTTTATTCGTCGTTTTTCCTCAAAGTTGCACCCGGATCAAGTTTATAGTGCCTGCCAAAGGTCGGGGCAGAGGTTCGTTCATAAGTTCGAATGGTTTACTATTTTTAAGGTATTTTAAAATGTCGGAAAAACAGACTGGAACAGTAAAGTGGTTTGATAGTGAAAAAGGATTTGGCTTCATTGAGCGTGAAAACGGCAAAGATCTGTTTGTTCATTATCGCTCGATTATCGGTGAAGGTCGTCGCTCTCTTGTTGATGGACAGAAAGTTGAGTTCACCGAAACAGAGGGTGCCAAAGGCCCTCAAGCCAACGATGTAGTTCCTCTCTAAACGCCTATCCGTATATCTGTTCCTTGTTTACTTACGAGGAGCCGGTATCTATAGATTCAATACTGCAAGACTGTCAGAAATGGCAGTCTTGCATATAGCATTAGTAGGTCAAATTCATTGATTACACTCTTTATACGGGGATTGCCCCGGTCGTCTACGGAAGAAGATGTTACAGCGCTTTTTGCAAGCTATGGCTCTGTACATTCGGTAAAACTGGTAAAAGATATCTTTTCTGGTGAATGCAAAGGTTTTGCAACAGTTCAAATGGAAGGGCACGAAGGGCGTGCCGCGATGCAGGCATTGGATGGTAGTGTATTCAATGGCAGTTCAATTGGAGTTAGATTAGAACGTCCCCAGAAAGGCCGTGGTGGTCGGCGACGTTAATTGTATCCGGGGGAGAACTCTTTCTCTGCGCTATTACTACCACCCTTTTCACTACCGGCTGTAGCACGGGTTACTTTGGCTGAAAGAGTCTGGTCACTCCTCTTTTTTATTGGTCGACCAATAGTTCTCCATCATATTGGTCATTATCTTTTGAAATCCGCCCATGGATTCAAACGATTGATTGATATAGGGCTGCATTAGACTTAATGGGTCGTAGCCCTCGGCGCCTGCCGCCATCTGTTCGCGCATCTTTTCGATGATCTCGTTATTCAGCTCCTGAACATCAGGCCAGCCCATCAGTTTACGGAACTCCTCGGGCGTCATGTCGATACTGATATTGACTTTCATCTGTGATCCTTTATAGCGGACAGTGAGTGATGCAATCTATTCTAGAGTATTGGTGGGCAGGGTGAAACATTTCCTAAGTCAGCCATCGAACTTGCCTCATGGTCCACTAGACGCTGGAGGGTGGGTAGCGCACAATGATCCGCTTTGGTGAGATGTTATGCAGGAGATAACGGGCACTCTCGTTATGAGATCAAATTCCAGTGGAAACGCAATTCCTCAATCGACTGACATTGATAGCTGAAGACAGTGAACTGATTGAGCAGCTAGAAGCGGTGGCCAGTCGCTTAAAGCTGCCGGTTCAGTTGTTGGATCAAGTGGCAACACCCAGCCGTTATCAACTGGTGCAGACCTCGCAGCGCTTGGCGTTACGTGAGACAGGCAAAGGGGCTCCCGGGCCTGTCTATGTGGATTTTGTCTCGGGTAAATCGGCGCACCGGAGACAATTCGGTGGCGGACGAGGGCAACCGCTGGCGCGCGCTGTAGGCTTAAAGGGTAGTGAACTGCCCAAGGTGTTGGATGCAACCGCTGGACTGGGCCGTGACGCCTTTGTATTGGCCTCCTTGGGTTGTGAAGTTACCCTGGTTGAACGTTCACCGGTAACCTTTGCGCTGCTGAATGACGGTGTATCACGGGCACTGAATGATCAGACAGTCAGCGAGATTGTCCAGCGCTTTGAGTTGATTTGCGATGATGCGCGTCGCTATCTGTTGAGTCTCGATAACGAGAGCTGTCCAGATGTGGTTTATCTCGACCCAATGTATCCGCACAGAGACAAGTCGGCGCTGGTGAAAAAAGAGATGCGTCTGTTTCGTCAAATGGTAGGCGATGACCTGGATAGCGCCGAGTTGTTGTTGGCGGCGCGTCACCGGGCGCGCAAGCGGGTTGTTGTGAAGCGTCCAGCCAAGGCGGAGTTTCTCGGCGATCTGAAACCGGATGCTGAGATCAAGAGCCCTAATACGCGCTACGATCTCTACTTTACGCACCGGTGATTGTCGTGTCTGAGAATACCGATAGTCACTTCTCAACCCCTTATGGGTGCTATCAACTCCATCGCTATCCTCGGCGGAAGCGCGAACAGCTACGCGCCTGGGATGCCGCAGATGAATATCTGCTGAACCATCTGAATGAAGCTGGGCTGCTTCAGCCAGAGAGTCGGGTGCTGATACTGAATGACAGCTTTGGCGCTATCTCGGTGGCGCTGTCCAAATGGCGACCGACCGCCCAGAGTGACTCCTACATTGCCCATTGGTCGACGGAGGAGAATCTGACTGCCAACGATCTAGCTCTTGAGTCAGTTGTGCGACTGCCCAGTACTGTTGAGTTGGATCAGCAGCGTTATGATCTGGTACTGATTCGAGTCCCTAAGACTTTAGCGTTCTTAGAGTATCAACTGCGGTTGTTGAAGAGGCATCTCAGCCAACAGGCACAAGTGATCGGCTTTGCGATGGCGAAGCAGATACACAGCTCAACACTGGACCGTTTTAGCGGCATTCTAGGGCCAACCCGTACCTCCCTGGCGAAGAAGAAGGCGCGTTTGATCTTTACGACACCTGATTTCACTCAGCCTGAGAAGGAGGCGGACTTTCCAATCTGGTATCAGTTGGAAGGGCAGGGGTTACAGATCTGCAGTCATGCCAATGTCTTCTCCCGCGAACGGTTGGATATTGGCAGTCGCCTGCTGATTGAACATATACCGACAGATCCCGCTTACCAGGATATCGCT
This sequence comes from Chromatiales bacterium, assembly GCA_022360595.1. Lineage (GTDB taxonomy): Bacteria > Pseudomonadota > Gammaproteobacteria > Chromatiales > Chromatiaceae > BM503. The sequence goes on along the minus strand of JAKSCN010000109.1, from coordinate 6,638 downwards.
GATCTCGGTTGTGGCAGTGGCGTACTGGGTGCAGTGGCAGGGCTGCGTAATCCGCAGGCCAGGCTCTATTTTGTTGATGAATCCTACATGGCTGTGGCGAGTGCCGAGGAGACGGCCAGGGCCTCCTCTTTAACCAATGAGATGGTGTTTAGGGCTGGTGATGGTCTGAGAGACTTTGCCAGGCAGAGTCTCGATCTGGTGCTCTGTAATCCACCGTTTCATCAGCAGCATGTGGTGGGGGACTTTATCGCCTGGCGCATGTTTCAGCAGGCGCGAAGCTGCTTAAGGCGTGGCGGGGAGTTGATTATTGTGGGTAATCGCCACCTTAACTATCACATTAAACTGAAACGCCTGTTTGGTGATGCAAAGGTGATTGCCAGTGACCGTAAGTTTGTCATTATTCGGGCGGCTAAACGCTAGGGACTGTTATTGGAAAACAAGCAATAAAAAAGCGCTGATTGAATAATCAGCGCTTGGTGTAGATGGCGGAGCGGACGGGACTCGAACCCGCGACCCCCGGCGTGACAGGCCGGTATTCTAACCAACTGAACTACCGCTCCGGCGCAACAGTCATTGAACTGTAATGTCCGTTGGAAGCGCGGTATTTTAATCATTCCTGGCTAATGGTCAAGTAAAAATGTTGATGAATTTTGACGTTGCACCATAAGCCATTGAAAAATCATTCATCACTGTTCTTGAAGGGCATAAAGTTGCTCGATCTCTTGTGCCCAGATAGTGTCATCGATGGTCTCCAACACCATGGGGATCTCATCGAAGCGAGGATCATTCATGATGTATCGAAAGGCTTCCCAACCGATTTTGCCTTGCCCCAGACTGTGGTGACGATCAACTCTTGAGCCCAGCTCCGGCTTACTGTCATTCAGGTGCATGCCGCGTAGATAGTCGAACCCGACAAGGCGATCGAACTCGGCAAAGGTCTGTTCACACGCTTCAGCCGTGCGTAGATCGTAACCGGCGGTAAAGGTGTGGCAGGTATCGATACAGACGCCTACCCGTGATTTGTCCTTCACATCGTCAATAATGGCAGCCAGATGTTCGAACTTATAACCGAGGTTGGTGCCTTGGCCCGCTGTGTTCTCAATCACTGCGATCACCCCTTCGGTCTGCTCCAGGGCCAGGTTGATCGACTCTGCGACGATTGCCAGGCTCTCCTCTTCGCTGATCTTTTTCAAATGGCTTCCCGGGTGGAAGTTGAGCAGGCTGAGTCCGAGCTGCTCACAGCGCTGCATCTCATCGATAAAGGCATTGCGTGATTTCTCCAGCGCTTCGGCTTCCGGGTGTCCCAAATTGATCAGATAGCTGTCGTGGGGCAGAACGTACTGAGGCGCAATCTTGACCGCCTGCAGGTTCGCCTTAAAGGTATCAATCTGTTCGGTGGTCAGGGGCTTGGCCCGCCACTGACGTTGGTTTTTAGTGAATAGGGCAAAGGCGGTGGCGCCAATTGCCTGGGCATTCAGTGGTGCGTTATGTACGCCGCCGGCGGCGCTGACGTGGGCTCCGATACGTTTCATTGCTCTCTTTTACTTCTCGTCATGATGGTTAAGCGGTTGCGCTGGCGGGCTCTGCGTTGTCGCCATTGATACTGTGCAGCGCAGTCAGCTCCATGATACCGCTGATCTTGTGCAGTTGGGTGATCAACCTGTTTTGATCACGGCTGCTCTCAACAGTCATGGTGATGCGCAGACTCTCTTTGCTCTCATGGCCACGGACATCCAGGTGGCGGATGTGAAAGCCGCGAACCCGAGTGGTTTGCAAAATGCGTTCAAGCATGGCGGGGTTGTCGTTCGCTTCGATGTGCATACTGTAGATCATGCGCTTGCTCCTGTTATCATCTGTTCATTGCTGTCGCCCGGCTTCACCATTGGCCAGACATTCTCTTGGGTTGAAATAGGGACATGCAGCAAGGCCGGTCCGGGAATGGATAAGAAGGCCTGCAGTGTCTTGTTCAGGTCGGCGTCTTCGTTGAGCATGGCTGCCGGAATATCGAATGCCTCGGCCACCGCCGTGAAGGCGGGGTTGTCCGATAGATCGATTTCGGAGTAGCGTTTGGCATAGCAGAGTTCCTGCTGCTGGCGCACCATACCGAGGGCCTGGTTGTCGAGGATGATCATCTTGATCGGCAGACGGTAGCGGCTGATAGTTGCCAGCTCCTGTACATTCATCATGAATGAACCGTCACCGGAGATGCTGATAACTTGGGACTGAGGATTGGCCAGTTGGGCGCCGATGGCGGCCGGTAATCCGAACCCCATAGCACCCAGGCCGCCGCTGCTGAGGTGACGGCGCGGGTGGGAGATGGGGTAGTACTGGGCGACCCACATCTGGTGTTGGCCAACATCGCAACTGATGATGGCATCCTTCTCAGCCAGCTCACCCAATGCGGAGAGAAACTCCGCGGCGCTGGCTGAACTGGGATCTTTTGTTTGGGCATATCCGTTGACCGCTTGTTCAGCTTGGCACTGCTCACGCCAAGGGGCGATGTGGGTTTCGATGGTGAGCGCCGCCATTCCGGTTTTGATTTCACCCGTTAGTGCACAGCCGGGTTGGCGCAGTTTACCTATTTCAGCCGGATCAATATCCAGATGTATTACCTTGGCATGTGGTGCAAACTGCGCCAACCGCCCGGTAACCCGGTCATCAAAGCGGGCGCCGATAGCAATCAGAAGATCGCACTGCTGGACCAAATTGTTGGCCGCAACCGAGCCGTGCATTCCGAGCATACCCAGATTGAGTGGATGATTGGCGGGGAGATTGCCCAAGCCCTTCAAGGTCAGCACTGTGGGTATTTGGGTGGTATCGACCAAGGCGCGAAACTCGTCAACAGCATCGGCGAGCGTGATACCACCCCCGGCATAAATAATCGGCTGCTTGCTCTCCCTAAGCATGGTGAGTGCTTGGCTAATCTGTTCCTGATTCGGCGTTTGTGCTATCTGCTGATCTAAGCGCGCTTCCGGGAGACTTTCAGGTATTTGGGCCAACTGTACGTCTTTAGGAATGTCGATCAGTACGGGGCCGGGGCGTCCTTCAGTAGCCAGTTGAAAAGCTTGCTCGATTATCTGCGGCAACTGTTCAATGTGCTCGACCAGATAGCTGTGTTTGGTGATGGAGAGGCTGAGGCCGAGGACATCCAACTCCTGGAAGGCGTCGGTGCCAATCAATCCGGTTGGTACCTGACCGGTTATGGCAACCAGAGGAACAGAGTCGAGTTGGGCATCGGCAATGGCGGTGATCAGATTGGTGGCGCCGGGGCCCGAAGTGGCGAGACAGACACCAACCCGTCCGGTGGAGCGTGCATAGCCATTGGCGGCGAAAGCAGCGCCCTGTTCATGACGGCAGAGGATATGGTTGATACCGCTGCCGAGCAAGGCGTCATAGACTGGCATGATGCAGCCGCCAGGATAGCCAAACAGGGTATCGATGCCCTGAGCTTTGAGTGCCTTGATGATATATTCTGCGCCGTTCATGCCTGTCCCCGATCTGTTTTAACTGCTCTTTAAGTTTTTTCTGCTGGGTAAAAAAAAGCCCCCGGATCTTTCGATGCGGGGGCTTTTTCGGAATCTGTTTTGGTAAAACGCTAGCCGATAGAGTCCCCGCGCAGTCGCAGCACGACCACCACTAGAGAGACCACCAGGTTAAAAAGCGCTTTCATTAAATCTATGTTCGTCTAAAAAGTATCTGAAGTTACCCAATACTAACGATAATTCGGCGAAAGAAGCAACCCTAAATTTACTGTGTGAGTGAATTAGTGTTAACAGGCCCTAGTGTTAAGGAGTTCCTGTTCTAATCTTTCTGGGTCCTGAGTTGTTTCGCCAGCGTCTGTTGGAAACCGCAGAGCCCCAGTGGGCCGCCGTTGTAGATGAAGAGTTGGGGGCCGGTGGGGGGATGCTGTTGCAGAATCTGCTTCATGGTGTAGAGGTGTTTTACCGAATAGATCGGGTCCATGAGAATACCTGTTTCGCGGGCGATGGTTATCGTTGCTCGCTGCACCGTTTTGTTGATACTACCGAAGGAGCGTGCCGTTGCCGGTGTGTGAAAAGTCACCCTGGGGCCGGCTTCGGGTATCTCAGCTTTCAACCACTGTTCCGTCCAGGTGGTAAAGCGCCGGTATCGTTCGAAGAATTCTGCTTCGTTGCCGGCGATAAGGGTGATATGGAGATGCGCTTCCGTCATGCCCAGCAGACGCATGCCGAGTAACAGTCCGATGGCGCTGATTCCCGTGCCGCTATCAGTCCAGATATCACTGAACCGGATATTGTATGTCTGTTGGTTCTGTTGGATATCAAATGCCAGAGTAAGAAGCCCGGGAATAGTAGCAGGGTGTTCCCCACCTTCCGGCACTACCAACACCTGCCGATTGGCTCCCTGTAGCTGGGCCGCAAATTCATTGGCTTGTTCAACTACCTCGTTCCAGTGGTTTGGTGAAATCGTATGAATATTACTTTGGGGGAGCAGCATATTTAAAAACAGTCGGTTGCCGGTTAACTCATGACTACCAGGTCTTTTAACGAATAGATGCACCTCAATATGTTCATTGAGCAGATGTTGAGTAAGACCCAATAGATTATTCGAGTAGGCACTGCCAATCAGAATGACGGTGGTGTAATTGGCTTGCCGAATGCTGGGCAGTAGACTGATATATTTTCTATGCTTGGTGCCGATAGCCGTGGGATTGAGTTCATCCTCACGCTTGATAAAAACAGGACTACGGTTCGTCTGTGGAATGTATCCGCAAAGGGTATGGATGCGGCTGTGATGGTTTAATGATAAATCAATATTTTCGAATATTCGGCGTTTTAAATTCATCACAGTTTTTTTCAAATAGTTATAACAAAGCGATTGTAACTTGTTGAACCACTAATGTAATTGTGACACTCTTAGACTGGCGTCTTGTGTTCGCTGGGGTTACTGTCGGAGTTGTAGTTGGCTAGGATTCTCTTTCATCTAGTCATGGGAATAAAAAGTAATAAGTGGTCCTGGGTGTTCGGTTTTGTTTGGCATGGATTATCTATGCATGGCGGATGAGTTGGACAAAAAGATCAATCCTTTTCGTGTATTAGATCATCTCGATAAGTCGGTTGATGAGCTTGAATCGCTACTCTCTGTAGGAGAGTTCGATGCTATTCAACGCAATCGCCACGAGGTTATCGAACAAGAGTGTATAAGCCGCTTTCAACAACAGCTACAAGAGCTGCATAAAAAGCGCGAAGAGATTGAGCTCAGTTTAAAAGAACGTGAGAAGCTGTTTAAAGCGCTGCTGGCCAATATCTCCGAAGTGTTCTGGCTGGCCTCCCAGGATGGCACAACCCTCAGCTATATCAGCGACGCCTGTTTACAGGTATGGGGGCGTTCATCTGAAGAGTTTTATCGAAATCCCGGCCTTTGGCTCACCTCTATCCGTGAACCGGACCGGGCGCGTTTTCTTGAAGCCGTTCACCACCAGGTTACTGAGAAACCCGACTATAGCGAAATAGATCTTGTTATACGCCATAAAGATGGTGAACCCCGAGAGTTGCGATGCCGCCTGTTTGCTATCAGCCGTCGCGATGGGGTGGTCTCTGCCGCGGGTGTTATTGAGGATGTCACTCAATACCACTTACAGGATAAAGAGCTGACCCAGAGTATCTCCCTGCTCCGGGCCACCTTGGATTCCACCACCGACGGCATCCTGGTGCTCGACAGGGAAGGGGATCTGGTTGATTACAATAGCCAGTTTGTTGATATCTGGAAGATTCCGGCAACGGTTACCGACAGTATGGATCGCGACCGCCTGCTTCAATTTATCGACTTGCAGGTTAAGGAGACTGAACCGGTCACCCTTGACACCGAGCAACTGGGCAATCGGGTATTGGAAATAAAGGATGGGCGCTACATCGAATGCAGCCTGCGCCCTCAACAACTTAACGATATAACCTATGGGTTGCTCTGGTGTTGCCGGGATATTACTGAACAGACCAAGGCGCAGGAGCTGATTCAGTATCAAGCCTCCTATGATCAACTGACCAAACTGCCCAACCGCCGCCTGTTGGAAGAGCGTCTGCAGCTCTCGCTCTCTCGTTGTAAACGTTACGATCGTTTAGGTGCACTGCTGTTTCTCGATCTGGATAATTTCAAAACAATAAACGATACCTTGGGGCACCCGGTCGGTGACAATCTGCTGGCTGAGGCGGCCAATCGCCTGAAGAGTTGCCTGCGTCAGGAAGATACCGCGGCCAGGCTGGGTGGTGATGAATTTGTGTTGCTGCTGACGGAGTTTGAAGCGGACCGTGAGCAGGTGAGCGCCCAGGCCAATTCTGTCGCCGAGAAGGTGATCGATAACCTCTCGTATCCCTATGAGATTGAGGGGCATAGGCTGTTTGTTACCACCAGTATCGGTATTACTCTGTTTCCCGAATCAAAAAATAGCGACGTGGCCGAGGTGTTGAAACAGGCGGATACCGCCATGTACCGGGCCAAAGAGGCGGGGCGTAATACCTATCGCTTCTATTTCCCCAATATGCAGCAAGCGACCCAAAAGCGCCTGCAGCTACAGAATGACCTGCACAGTGCGTTGGCCGATGAACAGTTCTTCCTTTACTGGCATCCGCTGTACGATCTTGCCGGCAAGATCGTCGGGGCCG